>JAJYNV010000101.1 GCA_021786135.1 Bacillota bacterium | reverse complement strand
TCCAGGCCTCGTCGGGTCCCCAGTCCCTGGTCTTCGTCACCCACTCAGGGCATCCCCTGAACGCTTGGGAACAGCGATTCATGGACGCCCTCGGCTCCCCGAATTGGGTGGGTCACGCCGCGACCTGCTTCGCAGCACGCAACATCGGCTGGACAGCAACAGTCGGAGCCGTTCCGGCAGGGGACTACACCAATACCCGGTACTACATCTCCTTTGGTCGAGCCATCATCGACGGCATCTCCAACCCGCAGGTGCAAGGACTCATGCAAGCGCATCACAACGGTGCGCACATCGTCATGTTCGACCCGCGGTTGAGTGATTTCGCCAGTGTAGCCGACGAATGGCAGCCGGTCCGTCCGGGCACGGACCTTGCCGTCGCGCTGGCCATGATGAATGTCATCATCGCCCAGGGCCTGTACAACCCGAACGTCACCACCAACACCGTCGGCTTCGGCGAGCTCGCAGCCTCTGTCAAGCCGTACACGCCAGCTTGGGCGGCCCAAAAGTCAGGCATCAGCGCAGCCACGATCACCAGGATTGCGCAGGAGCTCGCTGCTGCCGCTCCGGCAGCCTTCGTCGAGCCTGGCTGGCACGGCCCACAGGGAGGCATGTACTGGAACAGCCTCGCGCTCACCCGCGCGACTGCCTGCCTCAACGCACTCCTCGGCAACCTGGGAGCTGTCGGCGGCATCAAGCTGCCAGCGCCGAGCCCCCTGCCCAAAGACGCAGATCTTGCGCTCCTGAAGCCGGCACCCAAGAAAGTCAAGTTGGCCAGTTTCGACGGCGCAGGCGGCAGCGAATGGCCCCTCGCCAAGGGGACCGGGCGCGCCCAGGTGCTGCCTGAGGCGATTGAGAGCGGCAAGCCCTACCCCATCAAGGCGGCCATCATCTGCCATACGAATCCGGTGCGCTCCTATCCAAACGGGGACGAGATCGTTCGCGCCTTTCGCAAGCTCGATCTCGTTGTCGTGATCGACTATCAGATGAGCGACACCGCTTGGACCACGGCGGATTACGTCCTTCCCGAGTCGACATATCTCGAACGGCTGGTCCCTGTACAGGTCGCCGGTCCCAACCTCGTGCTGCCGCAGCCGGCGATCCCGCCGATCCACGACACGCGCGGCGAGGACGAGATCCTTCGCGGCATTGCGAACGCCTCAGGTGTGGGTCACTACTTCAATTACACCCTGGCTCAGTACAACGACGCTCTCCTGGCGCCACTTGGGCTGACGAGCGCTGATCTCATGCAGGGCGAGGTGAAGATCCCAGCCGCCGCCAAGAAGCAGGCCACGATAGCCACTCCTTCCGGCAAGATCGAACTGGCCTCCGCCGCGATGGCGGCTGCGGGCGCTCCTGCTGTCCCCATCTGGGAGGAGCCTCTGGTCAAGCCTGGCGCGGACAATTTCCGCCTCATCACCGGCCACGTGCCTGTCCACACGAATACGACAACCGCCAACATCGCCTATCTCCACGCCTTGATGCCTGAGAACCAACTCTGGATCCACCCCAGTCGCGCGAGATCTCTCGGCATCAACGAGGGTGATCTCGTCGAAGTGCGTTCCGACATCGCCAGCCAGCGCTTGCACGCCCACCTGACGGAGGGCATCGTGCCTGAAGCGGTCTTCATGGCACATGGCTTCGGCACGATCTCGCCCGTGCAGCGCCTCGCCTATGGCAAGGGCGCATCTGACGCGGTGCTGGGCCCCATCCGCTCCGCTCCCTTCTCGGGGGCGGCGGCGGCGTGCGAGGTGCTGGTCACCGTGCGAAAGGTGGCATGAACCATGGCCCACTACGGCATGCTCGTGGATCTGACGATGTGCGCCCAGTGCTCGGGCTGCACGGTAGCCTGCGAGACCTTGTACGGGCGCCCCCCCGGAGAGTCCGGCGTTCACCTCCGCAGCTACGAGCGCGGCGCCTTCCCGTCAGTCAAGCGCATCACTTTGCCGGTGCAGTGCATGCAATGCCAGAATCCGCCTTGCGTCGAGGTATGCCCCACCGGCGCGACCTATCAAGACAAGGCGACAGGGACGGTCCAGATCGACCAAAGCCGCTGCGTCGGCTGCCGCTACTGCATGACCGCCTGCCCGTACGGCGCGAGGCAGTTCGATCCCACCTCCGGCGTCGTCATCAAGTGCACGTTCTGCATCCAGCGCGTGGCGGATGGCAAGGATCCTGCCTGCGTCCAGACTTGCATCGGCCATGCCCGCACCTTTGGCGATCTGAACGACCCGACCAGCGACGTGAGCGTGGCGATCGCCGAACGTCACGCGATTCGCCTGAACCCTGAGCTCGGCACCCAGCCAAGCGTCTATTACGTCTTCTGACGCACGATGAGGTGAAGAGTCATGCCTGAAGCGATTCAGAACACGACGCAGTCCGTCTGGGGCCTGCCCGTTATCGTCTACCTTTTCCTGGCGGGTGTCGGCGCTGGTGCCTACCTTACCTCCTGGTGGAACACCCGCAATGGTGGCATGGGAACACTCGCCGTTGTGGGCCGCTACCTCGCAGCTCCGCTCGTCGCCATCGGAACGCTGCTCCTCGTCTTCGATCTGGGCGCCGGACGCATGCACCTAGGACGTATCTTCGGTCTCTTCACGCATCCCATCTCCATGATGAGCCTCGGCACCTGGATTCTCACGCTGTTTCTAATCGCGTCCGTCATCGACGGTTACGGACCGCTGGTGCGCGTGCACAGGGTGGCGTGGCTGGGTACTGTCACGGCTGTTCTCGCAGTGGCCGTCGCGATCTACACCGGCGTGCTGCTGGGCGTCGTCAAGGCGATTCCCCTGTGGAACACCGCCCTGCTCCCTGTGCTCTTCGTCCTCTCCGCGTGCTCGACAGGCATGGCAGCCGTCTTCTTCTGCTCGCTGCTCGCAGGACGCCGAAACCTGGGTGACGTCGAGTCGTTCGGCGGTCTGCATATTGCCGTCGTCCTGACTGAGATCGTGGTGCTCGTTCTGCTCCTGTTCATCGCCGCCAACGGTTCGTCCGCTGACCGCTACTCCTACATGCTCATGGTTGACGGACGGTTCGCGGCCATGTTCTGGTATGGCCTAGTCGTGGTTGGGCTAGGGCTGCCCATCGTCTACGCCCTGCTGAGCAGGACGCGCCCGTTGATCCGGTACCTGCAGTCCCCAAGTTGGATCATGCTCGAGTCCATCCTGGTTTTGGTCGGCGGCTTCTTCCTGCGTTACCTCGTGGTCTCCGCTGGAGCGGTCGCCCGCATCCTGGGCTGACCGACCGGGCCCAAAGTCCTTCTCAGGATCCATCCCGCCTTATGATGGAGGGCCATGCGATTGCTACCGTCGCAGCGATACCATGGCCCTCACCTTCTGGGAACACCCGATGCTCAGGCACGATGTCTGGCAAAGATACCTGACGACAAGATTCCCGCCGCGTCGGAGGCGTGTCCGAGCCCAGCCGCACGGGTTCGGTCCATGCTGTCTACCGCCTCCCGCCACCGGCTCGCTCAGGTGTCCCGGTCAGCTGTTCCGCGTTGACGCCCCAACACGGCATGCACGACCGCCTCCGCCCTGCGGGCGCACCTCTGGCAGACGTTCTCGCCATTGGTTGCGAAAAACGTCTCCCCGCAACGCTCACAGGCACGGCGCTGTCCCCCAAGCAACACCTGGGGTCGCTTCTGCCAAGGCGCTGACGCGCGGCGCAAGTTCACTGCCCGATGCGGGCACACGTCCGCACAGAGCCGGCAGCCGTCACACAGGGCGGACTCGAATACGAGAGCGGTCGCGATCTCCCCCTCGCTATGACCGGGACGGGGCTCGCTCCAGGAGAGAGCGGCCTCAGGGCACGCCTCGACGCATAGGCCGCAACCAGTGCATCGGGAATGCTCCATCTCCACCTGCCACATGGGCAGTTGCGCGCAGCCCGCCCCACCTTCTGCGACCTCGTCGGGCAGGTACGCTGCGATCGTCCTGCGCCTGAGGCTGGGTTCCCCGTGCAAGTGGCCGCCTCGCCACACCTGGCCGCTGGGCTCCGGAAGGACGGCTGCGAGAACGTCAGCGCGTGCCTCCCGGACCGCAAGGCGGAAGAAGTCCCGCCGCGAGACCCGGGCTTCCCCCATCGGCGCACGTGTGGCCGGCGTTCTGACGGCGACGTCCTCTATGCGAATGTCCAACTCGTCGCCGCCGAGGCTGGCGATGGCCTGGGCTTCGGCGAGATTCCGATCCATGACCGCTCCGCCACCCTCGATGGGACACGTGTCACAGGCGCCGCGATAGATCGTGAGGCGTCGCCCAGCCCCCTCAAGCCAGAAGGCAGGGTCGACGGCTCCCAGACATGGCACCACCGTGTCGGCGGGTATCCCCTGCTCAGCAGCCGGTTGACACGCGACGGACTGTCCGCCGGAGCCAGGCTTGGGCAGCGGACGACGGTCCGAGCCAATGGCTTCCGTTGGACAGGCTGGCACACACAGTCCGCAACCGCTGCACTTCTGCGCATCGACCCGAGGAGGAGCAGCTTCGGTCGGTCCAGGCATCTCGATGGCGGTGGATCGACAGACGTCCCGACAGGCTGAACAGGTCGAAAGGCGGTGGCGCGCCCGCGTGCAGCGACCTGGGGTGATCTGGACCGGCCCCCGCCCGATGCTCGCGAGTACCCGCTCGACCCCATCGAGCCCGCTCCTGCCCATCACCGTTCGCCCAAGCAGCCGTCCGATACCGAAGGCCATCGACCGGTCCTCGCTTTCCCCCCGCGTAGCTCACTGCTGGTCACCGCGCAGCATCCAGGTCCATCCACGCAACATCAGCCCACCAAAGAGGACTCCTTCAGCATCCCATGTTCCAGGTGCCGCGCCATCGTGCATCTGGCGCCGCGACCCATGCCCACACTATCACCCCGGCCCGCTCCGCGAAGCCGGTACGCCAGGGACTCAAGGTTTGGCCATCAGCCCGTTTCGATTTGTCCAACTGCCGCACACGGTCCATTTGCGACTGCGTCTGGTCCAAACGCCGTGTTGCGCAGGGCGCATGTGGCGTCATGCCTACCGCAGACGCAAGCGCTATGCTGATATCGTTGGTTGTCCAAGGAGGCTAGACGATGGATCTTTTCACACCGGTCCATCTCGTTATCATCCTTGTGGTTGCGCTCCTGATCTTTGGCCCGAAACGCCTGCCCGAGATCGGCTCCGGCCTCGGCAAGACGATCAAGGAGTTCCGCAAGTCCATGAACGAGATTCAGCAGGATGTCGGCCTGGAGGCCAAGGCCAAGGACGCCGACGCCGAGAAGAAGGTCTAAACGCAAGACACCCGCTGCGCACATTACGTAGAGGCACCGAGTATGTGGCGCGCCTCGTGCGAGGCGCGCCACTCTCGTGTTTGGCGGCCGGAGGGCAGCGCGAAATCACTTGCGTCCGTCGTAAGGGTGTGGAGCCACGGGATATCCCGCGCCCGCCCCTTGAGATAGTCGAGAGCCGCCTGGGATACATCGACGGCCCACACCTTGCAGCGTTCGTCCTCTCGATGGGACTCGCGGCCAGCTACCCCATGGACGCCGTGATCACTGCCAAGCTCCGCCGCCAGGGCCTCTGCGCGCAGGCGGAGAGCGAGTGCATGCTCGCGTTCTCGAACAACAGCCGACCCTCTGTTGTCAGTATGAAGGCGTTCTGCCCGCGCTGACAGATCACCCGTACAGTTCGCCATATCTCTGTCGCGTCATGCGGAGAAGGTACACGTCTTGCCTGGTCGGGTCATGCAGGAAACCACACCGCAGAAGCAGCCTCTGACCTGCGGTGTTGCCAGGGGCGACATCGTCGATCAGGTCAGCGCCTCCAACTTGTTCGAAGAAGAAACGCAGAAATGCTTGGAGTGCGTCCTGGCCAAAGCCCCGGCCACGGTGAGAAGCGACGACCTTGATGTTCAGTGTCGCGGTCTTGCCGTCGAATCCGTGGAAGGACACCTCTCCCACCGGCATCTGCTCTTTCCTTGACACGATCAGACAGTAGAGGTCAGAGCTACGCCCCGGCTCCACCATACCCTGGTACCAGCGCG
>JAJYNV010000361.1 GCA_021786135.1 Bacillota bacterium | reverse complement strand
CGATTGATGTTTGCTCTGGACAGCACTTCTGCCACCGGAGCGGATGCAGGGGGACTAGGCACAGGTGTTGGGCGGCTACCAAGACCCGCTCCGATGAAGAACTCCTTCATTGCGGAGTCGACGCCCGAACTCCTGTAGGTTGCGTATACGCCATCGAGGAAGGTCAACTGCTGAGCGGCATCTGGTAGTAACGTCACAAGGGGAGGCTCATGAGCAATAAGCGTCTGGATCCGCTCAGGATGCTGGGCCAGCAGTTCGAGGGCGACGATGCCACCGGAACTGCTCCCGAAGACGTATGACGGTCCATCTGCGACCTGCGCCAGCAACCGAGCCGCGTCGTCTACGTCTGCCGCAAGGCGGCGCTCCAGATCACCTGGGGGATCGTCCAAGAGACTGCGCGAAAACCCCCGACGGTCGTAGGTAATAACGGCGTACCGCTCTGCAAGTTGGGTTGCCAGCCTCCGATAAGCGTCTCCGTCGCCGTTTCCGCCGGGAATCAGTAGGAGGATGGGGCCTGAGCCACGCACTTCGTAGTGTAGTGTCGCTCCCGGGACCAGAAGGGTCCTCGCCTGAACAGCGTCCATTGTGACCTCCGTGAGTTTCGGGCCGGCGGTGCGGACCGTTGTTGTTCGAATGCTGCCAGATCCAGTCATTTAGCGGAGTGTGGCGCCCCGTTCACGACAAGCTACCACATGTGCTGGGGGCGGTGTCAAGACATGCTCCGCAGAAGCAGCAGAAGCGCATCGAGGTCCACAAATCTCGCCCGATGCCCGCCGTAGCGCCATGGCAAGGGACGGGGCTCCCCGCGTCTTCGCTGGCGCAAGGCTACATCCCGATGCACATCCCAAAGCAGGGAGCGTCTTCCATCTCGTCGAAGATGTGACGAGATCCTGGCGGAACGTCGCCCCTGCGCCTTCCCCGAGACATTCAAGGGCGACAGGCACACGGGATTTTTGAGGGGGCAGACCATGCGACGCCGTACCCGCTGATGACCCAGATGACCGACTTCGAGCGGTATTGGTTCGCCGGCTCCCTCCTGCTGACTTCCGTCATTCCAAGCATCTTGCGGATCGGTGCCCGCATCCTCCCTCTCCCATTCTTGGTGCCCGTGCAGTTGATCGGTCTCGCCGGGTTGATCGTGACCATGGTGCCTGCCGCCAGGCGCGGCAGAGCGGCATAGTCCCTGCTCGTGTACCGAGAGTGCGCGCCGACGTTCGCTGTGATCACCAGTCACGTCGGGACGGAGGGATAATGGTGGCACGTCTATCCACGATCGTCATGGCTCTCGGTTTGGTTCTCATTGCCCTGGCTCGTCTGATCGCAGGGCCGTCATACGGCGTTGTTCAGACGATAGGATACGTGGCAATCGCACTTGGCATCATTCTTCAATACTGGGCTTTTCGGCGGAGACGCTCTGCGATTCTGAACAGGTCGAAGTGGGAGCGCCTGCGTGCGAAGGGCCAGTGGTATTACGTCTTGGTGTACGGCGTGATCCTTTTCGGACTTGGCACAGGTCTTCTGGTGTCACTCACGCAGTGGGTCCAGAACATGCCGCCGTTCCTCCCCTGGCCCAACCCGCTCGAATACATGGTTGCGGGCGCGATCTACGGCTTCCTGATCGGCTACTGGACGTGGTTCAACAACGAGAGCCTGTACTGGGACGGCGCCGACCGATGACCTGCCGGGGATGCCGCCACATTCTGCGCAGGCTGGTGGGCATCGAACCTCTGAACATCACCGACCAAGTACGTTACAGGTTCCTCGGCTTCGTCATTGCGCTGATGATGTTAGATGCCCTGGTGCCGGCGGCGCATCAGGCAGTCGGACTTCCTCAGCCGATCACGATGACGCTCCAGGTGCTTACTTGGATCGGGACACTCCTGGCATTCGTATGGGCCGTCATCCTGGCGAACAGGCCGAAGCGACCAGGCGACAAGGAGCGATAGTGCATGCCGTGGCCCTATGACGCCCGCGATCCCCGGAAGATGGACGAGAAGGGCAGAAGGCAATGGGAGCGCATCCGGGCGAAGGGCCGGCTACACTTCATCCTCGTGCGAAACATCCTCGTCTGGGTTCTGGTGGCCGGGCTCTGCGATACGGCCCTGCAGTGGCTCTGGAGCACGCCGTCGTTTCAGCCGTGGCCCAACTTTCTCGGGAATGCAACCGTCTTCGGTCTCATCGGCTACTTCTAGGGCCGTTGGCGGTGGAACGACAGGGAACTCCAATACCAGAGCGGCGAAGGCCAATGACGCATGGAACAGCTCGCCCCGCCTCCTCATTCCGAGGGGACGGGGCGTCAAGTTTCTACAGTCCGAAGATCCCCAACACGATGTCGATCAAGTAGCCGATGATGCGGACGGGCCACTTGTAGCCGGGCAAGCTATTTGAGACAGAGCGCGTCATGATAAATGAGAGCGATCATGGACGAAGGCTGGCGGCAGCCCAAGAGATGGCATCATGGACGAGGGGTTCTGGGGCGTCGGGGAACGCCTGCCTGAGCGCGAGGGCGACGGCGTCTGGGGTGGAACCGGCGAGGAGTAGTTGGTGGGCACGGAAGTAGATGCGGCCGAGCGGATTCGGGCGTGGCGATGGCGAGGCGGGCGGCAAGGGCGGGGGCTTACGAGTCTGGGCGGCGTAGTCGTCCTGGACGCCGCGGAGCACGCCGCGGAAGAAGGCGGCGGGAGAGCGGATGGCGCCAGTGCGGTAGGCGGGATGGCGCAGGATGCGGCGCAGGGCCTCTTCGGCCTGGGCGGGCGTGGCACCCTCCTGCTTGAGGATGCGCACACAGGCTCGTGGTGAGATGCCGAGGGCCTGGGCGATGGCCGTGGAGAAATCTCCGCTGGAGGTTTCTCCTGTCATCGGAGATCGAACTCCGTGACGGCGCGGGCAACGTCATCTGTGGAGACCGGCCCATCGTGGTCCTGGGCGGAGCGTTGAGCCAGGCGGGCGAGGGCGGCGACGACGCGGGGGATGGCCCGGGAGCGATGGAAGAGCAGTTCTGTGGCATCGTCGGCGAAGGGCTTGGCAGCGTCCTGGAGGCTCTCGTGGAGGAAGGCCTCGGTCTCTGGGCGGGTGAAGCCGTAGAGGCGGACGCGCACGGTGATGCGCTGGGCAATGGGCTCCATCGCCTGGGCACGCAGACGTGCAGGCAGTGATAGGGTGCCGACGAGCAGGATGCGTACGGGCAGGGGGTCGCCGAGGGGGGTGGCGAGCAGGCTGCGCAGGCCGGAGAGCACGTCCTGTGGCAGGTCCTGCGCCTCGTCCAGGGTGATGAGGAGGAGCTTTTGGGCCTCGCTCCAGGGGGTTACGATGGCGCGCACCTGTGCGAGCAGTTCCGCAGTGGTCCAGGCGGGGTGCTCTCCCAGGGCAAACACCAAGGCGCGCAGGAAGGCCCGGAAGTTTGGCAGGGGCGCCGCGAGGGGCACGGTAACGGTGCTACGCGGGTCCAGGCCCGTGACGAAGGCGCGCACGGCCACCGTTTTGCCTACGCCGGGCTCGCCGCTGACGAGAGCGATACCGCCAACGGTAAGAAAGTAGCCGAGCTCTCGGTCGAGTTGCTTGCGGCCCTCGGAGTGCAGGAGCATCAGATCCCACCGTCCCTGGTGATCGCCGCAAGGTAGCGGCTGAGGTGGAGCTCGCGGCCAGCACGGCGGACGAAGGCGAGAAGGCGCCTCTCAGCCTCACCGGGGATGGGTAGACCAGGCCGGGAGAGTGTGAGACGGATAAGGTCCCCCTCCTCAGGGCGCAGTTCCCGGCCGAGCGCCGCCTGGAGCAGGTCTCGCAGCGAGCGGTCGGTGAGGGCGTAGGCCGGAGGAGGAGGGGGCTCCTGGCCCGGCGGCTTTGGGAGGTGGCGCAGGTACTCTGCCGGCGCGGTGGGCTGGCGGCGCAAGGACCTCTGCTGCAGCTTCGGGTGTGCGATGTGGGCCACGGGCTGAGAAGGCTTAGCGGTAATCGTCTGGCCAGCCGGGAGTTCAATGTAGACCTCGCTCAAGTCGAACGGGTGAAAGGCCACCGTGACGCGCAAGCCGACAAGGTCATCCGGCGTAGCGTAGTGGTTCCCGCCGAGGGAGATCTCGCCGCGCTTGGTCACCTTGCGCTCCTCGCGCCAGAGGAAGATCTCGCCAAGGCGCCTGAGATCCGGGTAGGGCCTGGTTTCGCCCAGGAGTTCATACGGCGGCTTCTTCGTGGTGCCGTGCAGGCGGTGGTTATACTCCTCGAGCCAACGGGCGAAGAGCTCGTTGGCCTCTTCCAGGGTGGAGATCTCGCCGCTCTGGATCATCGCGTGCAGCGCCGGCTCGAACTGGGTCTGGCACACCTTGAACCAGCGCTCCAAACGCCCCTTCCCCATCGGGTGGTATGGAGTGGCATGGATAGGCAGGATGCTCAGGTCGGCCAACACACGCAGGTTATGCCGAACTCCGCATAACGCAGGAAATGATGGCTGACGAAGGCCGATCCGTTGTCGATATGGACAGATCTGGGAACACCGTAGCGGGCGATGCCCCGCCACAGGCAGTCGTCGAAGGCGGGGAGCCGCTGGTTCTCGTAGTACTGCGCCGACACGATGGCGCGGGAGAAGCCGTCCATCCAGGCATAGAGCTGCAGGTGCCGCTCGCCGAGGTAGGGGCCCGGGGAGGCGTCACCCTGCCACATCGCCATCGACCCCTCCGGCTCCCAGCGCCGGTAGGCCCTCTTCTCCAAGACTGCCTGTGGCGCGCGCTGCCGCAGGAGCCGGCGCACGGTGGACGGGCAGAGCGTGCCTGCAGGTACCTCCTTCTGCAACTCCAGAGTGCGGATCAGCACCGGCACCGAGGCCCAGGGGTGCTCGGTGCGCATCGCCACGAGCTTGTCGACGGTCTCCGGCTGGATCGCCCGCACGCTCCCCTTGTCCATGCGGGTCTTGCGCACAAGGGCCCGGGCGCCCCCCTCCCGGGCCTTCTTGTAGATGCGGTAGATCGTGGCGCGGCTGAGATGGCGCCGCTTCTCATGGGGCAAAACGAGCTCGCTCTGCGCAAGCTCACTCACTTCCCGGACCACCTCGCCCCGCCGGCCGCGACGGTGCACCAGCGAGCCGACCAGGGCGTAGCGATGCACGGCCCGCTGCAGCTTCGGATCCATCGATTCGTCCATCCCCCGCACCTCCGGCCGCGGGCTTGGTCGTCCAGTGCGCAGCCGCCTATCTGAATCAGGTGGATCCGCTCGGCGAGAGAAGCGGCCGTGGCCTGTGGCGATCTCTCGAACGGCTCAGCCAGCGGTTGGCCTCGCGGAAGACACTCGCCCCCGCAGCGACGCCCAGCAGCTGACGCAACGCGGCGATCCGCGTCGCGTCCGGGATGAAGGGCAGCCGCGGTGGCCGAGGACCCGAGAGAAGCCAAAGCTTGAAGAAATCGATGAGCACCCGCACCTGCACAAGCCAGTCCCGGACCCAGGCGCCCACGCGCTCGAGACTCGGACCCCCGACCCGCCGCGAGGCCTCCGCCTTCGTCGCGCCCTCCTCCACGGCGGTGCAGACCTGCTCCAGGATCCCGATGCGATAGCGCTTGTTCGGCCCGAGTTCCGGCTGCAAGAGCGTGTGCGTCTGCCCGCACGCGGTACAGCGTACCCGCCCGATCAGCGTCCGCGGCCGCCTCTGGTGCCGTGCGACCGGCCGCACCTGATTCGTGCGTTCACGTGGACCGTGTCCCACCAGTGCGGGCGCGCCACAGGCAGGACACACCCGCCCGATCTCCGCGAGCGCCGCCGGCATGTCGAGCGGCGGAAGAGGATCTTCGATGCATACCGGCGACCGGTCGCCGCCAACGATAATGACCGCGTTGGTTCGCTGTCGAAGAAGGCCTGCCAGGGCCTTCTTCGAGCTTCTCTCCCTTCCTAACCGTCCGCCGCTACCTTCCCACCGCATCGACACCGTGCAAGGTACCCAGGAGAGTTCGTGCAAAGAGATCCGGCTCTTCATAGTGCGGCATGTGTGCGGATGCGCGGAAAGGGACGAACTGCTTTCCTTAGGAG
>JAJYNV010000381.1 GCA_021786135.1 Bacillota bacterium | reverse complement strand
GATGATACCCTGGGAGAAGCGCCGGAGCACGATGCAGCGGTAGCCCGGGATCGCTCATACGGCCGAGCTTTCCTGGCGAGGCTCCGCGGCGTGCCGCTCCCTGAGATGCACCGACCATACCAGGATGAGCCCTGCACAGAGAGCGATCGCCGATACGGCCGGGAAGGCGAGGTGCGGGCCACCGAGCTGAAGGAGCCCGCCCACGACGAGGGGACCGAGCGCCGCGCCTGCGTTCTTGACGCTCAGGGCGCCGAAGGTGCGTCCCCGCACGGCCTCGTCGCCCAGGGCCGCTTCGTAGGCGGGCAGGACGACGAATACCATCATCTCGCCGGCGGTGAAGACGACCATGGTGAGGATGAGGGCCACAGGGCTGCGCAGATAGGCGATGCCGAGATAGGCGGCGGCGAAGAATGCGAGGCCCAGGGCGAAACCCGTTCCTGTGCCGATGCTGCGCAGCCAGCGGTTGAGGGGGATCTGGAGCAAGGCCACCAGGGCCGTGTTCACCAGGGTCATGAGGGCGTACAGCTCGAGTCCGCCGGGGACGGCGCCGCGCAGATAGGCTGGGAAGATGGTCTCGATGACCATGTAGACGCCGAGCTGCATCGATCCTCCCAGCACGTAGAGCCAGAGGGCAGTGTCGGACCCGATGCGGCGCATGGCCTCCCGGTTCGTCACCTGGCGCAGCTGTCGCCCCGTTTCCGGCACCGTGACGAAGAGGAGGGCGACGACGAGGAGGCTCGCCAGCGCTGCCCCGAGGAAGACGAGCCTCGCGTGGCCGAGCACGAAGAAGGCGCCCAGGAACGGGCCGATGGCGGCACCGACGTTCATCGCCACGCGGACGTAGGCGTAGGCCTCTCTGCGCTCCTCGGGCGATGTGACATCGGCGATCGCGGCCTGTTGCGCCGGACCCGCTACAGCGCGCGCGAGGCCGTTCAGGCCGTTCAGCAGGGCGTAGGCGAGGGCGCCGTGGGAGAAGGCGAAGCCGGCCATGGCGACGACGGAGATGGCGTTGCCGAGCAGCATCGTCCTGCGGCGTCCGAGGTGGTCTGCGGCGAGACCCCCGAGGGCACCCGCGAGGACGCGCACCAGCGGGCCGACGCCGGCAACGATGCCAGCGACCGCCAGCCCCGTGCCGGCCTCGGTCAGGCGGACGGCGATGAAGGGCAGGACCATGTAGCTCGCGATGGCGCCGAAGAACCGGGCAACGGCCAGCGACAGCACAGGACCGCGCGGCCTGGGCCACGCGGTCACGAACGTTCCTTTCGCGGTGTTGAAGGCTTTGGGGCTCGCACCTTCATCCGCTCTGTGGTTATGATCATGCTTGATGTTTCGCCGTCGTGCCAAGGGCACCCTTTTACGCTTGTCTTGCCCAGAGGGAGGGCGACGCCGCGTCCACGGTGCGTCAAAGGTCGCGGTAGCTCTCCGCGCTGTAGCCCAGGAGCAGACGCCCGGGCAACCAGAGGAGCGGACGCCGCAGCGACAGCGGATCGTCGAGCAGGCGAGCGAGCACTTCTTCATCCGGCAGGCTAGCGAGGTCTACCCCCTGGGCGCGCCAGTGCTGGCCGCGCAGCGCGACGAGGTCCCGCACGCCGCCCGGGAGGAGAGTCGCCATCTGACGCAGTTCTTCGCGGTCAGGCGCCTCCTTGGGCAGCCGCCGCTCCGTTACCGCGAACCCTCTTTGCGAGAGCTCCGCCCTCGCCTTGCGGCAGGACGTTCAGCCAGGGTACCAGAAGAACAAGGCATGCAAGTTTCACACCTCCGCGAGGCAAGTCTATCATGGAGGCTAAGTGTGGAGCGTTAGGAGAGGAAACATTGGCTAAGGCGTTTTCCGGTATCCAGCCCACTGGCGAGATCCACCTTGGCAACTATATTGGCGCCCTGCGCAACTGGAAGCCGGAGAGCGGCTCCTACTATTGCGTCGTGGACCTCCACAGCATGACGATGCCCTGGGATCCGGCCGAGATGCTGCGCAATAGCCGCTCGACGGCGGCCCACCTGCTCGCGCTCGGTCTCGGCGAGCCGTCCCGCGTCTTCTTGCAGAGCCAGGTACCGGAGCATGCGGAGCTCAGCTGGATCCTCACGTGCCTCGGACGCATGGGCGAGCTGAGTCGCATGACGCAGTACAAGTCCAAAGGGAGGGGCAGGCAGGACGTCTCGGTGGGGCTCTTCGCCTACCCGCTGCTGATGGCCGCGGACATCCTGCTCTACGGTGTGCACGAGGTGCCGGTCGGGGAGGACCAGAAGCAGCACATCGAACTGACGCGCGACCTGGCGCTGCGTTTCAACAGCCGCTACGGGCCCGTCTTCACGGTCCCCGAGCCCCGCATCTCCGAGGTGGGGGCGCGCGTTCTGTCTCTGCGCAATCCCCAGGAGAAGATGTCGAAGTCCGATCCTGATCCGAACAGCAAGATTCTCCTCACCGACGGCGACGATGTCATCCGCAAGAAGATCATGACCGCGGTGACCGATTCCGGCCGCGAGGTCTACTACGATCCCGACGAGAAACCCGGCATCTCGAACCTGCTCGAGATCGCCGCAACCCTGGGCGGGGAAGCGGTGGAGGACCTCGCCGCCCGTTACCGGGACAAGGGCTACGGCGCCTTCAAGGGCGCGGTGGCCGACATCGTGATTGGTGCCGTCCGCCCGCTGCGCGAGCGCGTGCTCGAACTGCTCGCGAGTCCTACGGAAATCGACGAGGCGCTTGAGCGCGGGCGTAGCCATGCGCACGCGGAAGCTGGGCCCATGCTCGACTCGGTCAAGCGGGCCATCGGCCTCCTGGTGCCCTAGCCCAGGTCGTGCAGATAGGGCGCCATGATCTCGAGAAGCTGTTCAAGGGCGACGGCGAGGTGACCGTCGTCGTTCGTCACGACAGCGTCGCACCGGCCCTGCTGCGCGAACTCCATCTCGACGCGCTCCATGCGCCGCTCCAGATCCTCGCCCGGCGTGTCGCCGCGGGCGATCAGGCGTCGTCTGAGCTCCTCGGGCGACGAGGGGCGCACGAAAATCGACGTGCTGTCGTCGGGGAACGCCGACTTGACGGTGACGCCGCCCAGCACGTCGATCGATGTGATGCCCAACACGCCGCCTTCGATCGCCTCCTCGAAGCGATGGCGTGACGTACCGTAGCGATTGCTGTGCACCCACTGCCATTCGAGCAGGTCGCCCCTGGCGATCAGAGCGTCGAACTCGTCGTCCGTCGCGAAGAAGTACTCGCGCCCGTGCTCTTCGCCCGGTCGTGGTTTGCGGGTCGTGGTGGTCGGGATGAAACGCACGGCCGGCCTTACCTTGCGCACTTCCTGGATCAGGGTCGTCTTGCCGCTGCCGCTGGGCCCGATGAGAAGGAAGAGATGACCGCGCATGCTATGCTCCTCGCGCTGCGGCGCCGGAGCGCCCAGGTCTTTTCCCCAGACTGCACAAGACGTCGGCCGTGTGTCAAGCCGCAGGCTCGACACATGTCGAACGTGGCTCGCGTGCGATCGCTGCCGCGCCAGCAGAAGTTGCGCAGGAGGAGACCTGTAAAATGGAAAAACCGATATTCCCGACCATCAAAGCGCCTTCGAGTCGCCACGAGATGTCAAGGCGCCTCTACGTCGTCCGTCATGCGAGTCCCACGATCGATGAGGAGAAGCCACCTCGCGCCTGGCAGCTGTCGGAGCAGGGACGGCGGGAGGCGTACGAGCTGGGCCACCGCGTGGGACTTGGCCCTGTGCGGATCTGGACCAGCGATGAACCGAAGGCCGTGGAGACGGCCAGCATCATGGCGAGCCTTTCAGGCGGCCCGACCGCTGTGCATGCGGGCCTACGCGAGGTCTCCTTCGCAGCGCGCATCCTGCCGCAAGCGGAATTTCGCGAGCGGGTCGGGGCCTACCTCGATGGCACGGCGGATCCCGCGTTCGAGCCCTATGACGAGGCGAGGCACCGCGTCACGCGGTGCCTTGAGGAGATCATGGACGTAGAGGAAGGCGACATCGCCCTCGTGTCGCACGGCCGGATCATCACGGTGCTGCTCGGCGCCATCCTGGATCGCAGGCTCGGGTCCCGGCTCTGGGCCAGGATCGGCATGCCTGACTTTACGGTGCTCGACCTCGAGCGCCGGGTCGCGCTGGGCGGATTCGCGCAGGGGCTTTGAGCTTATGCCTGCTGGGCGGAGACCTCGTCGCGCAGATGTTCAAGCTGCGGGAGGTCGAAGCGGTATGTCCGGCCGCAGAAGTGGCACTTGAGCTCAGCGGATCCGTCACCCACGAGATCGTCGAGCGCTTTCGTCCCCAGCAGCAGCAGCGATCGGCTGGCCCGCGTCCGGCTGCAGGTGCAGCGCAGGCGCAAGGGCGAGGGCTTGGCGATGCGCACGTTCTTGAAGCCGTCGAGGAGATCGCGCAGGAGGTCGTCCGCCGAAGCCGTCACCTCGACACGGGACGAGATGGCCCCGAGTGCCTGGACGCGCGCCTCGAGTTCGGCCGAGAACTCCTCGCCGCCGGGCAGCACCTGCAGCAGCAGTCCGCCGGCAGCCTTGACGGTGCCGGTGGCACGCAGGAGCACCCCCAGGGCGACCGCGGAAGGCACTTGCTCCGAAGTGAGAAGATAGCTTGCGATGTCGTCTCCAACCTCGCCGCTGACAAGCGGGGAGGTCGTGGTGTAGGGTTGGGCCTCGCCCATGCTGCGGCTCACGACGAGCATGCCCTTACCGACGGCGCGCCCAACGTCGAGCTTGCCGTTCGCCTTGATGGGCAGCGCGACTAGGGGATTCTGCACATATCCGCGCACGCCACCCTCGGCGTCGGCATCGGCGATGACCGCGCCGAGCGGGCCGTCGCCGAGCAGGCGAAGCGTGAGCCGGTCGGGCGGCTTGAGCATGGACGTGGCCAGCAGGACTGCGCCCATCATGCTGCGGCCGAGCGCGGCGGTCGCGACCGGAAACGTGCCGTGGCGACGCCTGGCGGATTCCACAAGCCGGGTGCCGATGACGGCGATCGCCCGGATCCTGCCGGATTCGGCGGTGGCACGCGCTAGGGTATCCTGCACCTTGGACGCCTCCTTTCAGGCTGCTGTGGGGTGCAGAGGGCAAACGATGCCTTCTATCCTAACATTCCAGGATGATGCCCCGCACCCTTTACGTCGCCGGCGGCAGCCACCATGATATGGACAAGGGGAGACGCGAAGACGGAGCTGGCGGCTTCTGACCGCCGGTCTATCGCGGAAGGAGGGTAGCACCTGCCTCGGGTTCCGGCAGGAGGTCGGAGAGGCAGGTCGGGCCATACACGTCTACGGCGGCATCGGTTATCCGCTCCTCTACCTTGTGCTGCTGGTGGAGTCCCTGGGCATCCCTTCGCCGAGCGAGGCCTCACTCGTCTACGCGGGTGTTCTGGCCGGAGAAGGGAAGCTCTCTCTGCCGCTGGTCATCGTCGTCGGAGCATTGGGTTCGATCACCGGAGCCAACATCGCCTACTGGATCGCCCGCAGGGGCGGGCGCAAACTCATCCTGCGCTATGGATCCCGCATCGGTCTGACGGAGGTGCGCCTCGCGCAGGCAGAGGCCTTCTTCCGCAAACGTGGCGACACCGCGCTGCTCATCGGACGTCTGATCTCCGGGGTCCGGGCCCTGATCTCGTATCCCGCGGGCCTATTCGAGATGCCGTACCTCCGGTTTGTGCTGTTCACAGCGATCGGCGCCCTGCTCTGGCCGCTTCTGGCGGCTGGCGCGGGATATCTTGTGGGACCGAACTGGCCAGTGCTCATCACCTGGCTCGAGCGGGCGTGGTTCGTCATCGTCGCAGCAATCCTGCTGGCGCTTGGTGGATGGATCTACTGGCGCCGGCGCGGCAAGACATCCGGGACCTAGCGCGGCCTTTCTTCATGGGCGGTGTCGTGCTACTCTCCTAGCGGGCAAGTGCGTGGGCCGAAGATGTCGGCCCACGGCGTAATGCGGGTCGCCGGTGGCGACCCAGGGCGGAGTACGCGGGTCGCCGGTGGCGACCCAGGGCGGAGTACGCGGGTCGCCGGTGGCGACCCAGGAGGGACAGACTTTGGCGGACGAAAAGATCGA
>JAJYNV010000324.1 GCA_021786135.1 Bacillota bacterium | reverse complement strand
GCCCCAGTCGAGGACGCCCAGCGCCCGCTGCTCGCGCTCGTACACAACCACTTCCGCGCCTTCGGCCAGGAGTTCCCATGCGGCGGCCAGCCCCGCGGGGCCTGCGCCTACGATCCCGACCGACAGGCCGGCAGGACGAGCCGGCACGGATGGTGGCGGAACCGGTGCCATATCTGCCGCGAAGCGCTCCAGTAGCCCAATGCGCACCGCTTCGCCACCGGCGAGGCGCCAGGAGCATGCGCCCTCGCACTGGGTGCTTTGGTCGCATACGCGGCTACAGATATCCGGGAACACCGTCGTCCTGCGCAGGGCCTCGTGAGCCCGGGTCAGGTCACCTTCGCGAATGGCTGCGATGAAGGCGGGTATGTCGTTGTGAGCGGGGCACCCGAGGACGCACGTCGGATCAGGGCATTGCAGGCAGCGTTCCGCCTCTGCGCGCGCCTCGTCCCAACCTGCAAACCCGAGGTGCACCTCGCGGGTCGGCGGCGGGCCACCCCCCTTGAACTCTGCCAGACGCACCTCTGCAGCAGGCGCGACGACCGGCGGTCCGTCCACCTCGATCGCAGCGAAGGGACAGGTGCGCTCGCAGGCCCGGCAGCCGACGCACTCCTCCTCACGCGGCCTGCAGATCCAGTTCGATTCGTCGAGCTCGAGCGCTCCCACCGGGCAGCGCAGGATGCACTCGCGGCAACCCGCACAGCGCTCCCCGTCTACGACGACCCGATGACCGACGCGACGCTCGAGTCCCACGTCCTGTATAGCCACCTCGTCCCCTCCCTTGCATCTCCTGCGCCTTATTGCGCTCCGGCCATCGCAATGTAGAGCGCGATCATGGCCGCACCAAGCAGCGCGTTGAACACGACGCCTGCGATCTTGGCAGCCCAAAGGCGGCCGGTCAGCGGGCGGATGTCACGCTGCGTGATGTGCCAAGTCGCATAGATCGAGCTGATCGCACCGATCGCGATGACGATCACCTGGCTGCGCACCACACCTGCCGTCGAGAGCAGGTGTACGCCATAAAGCGGCGAGTGCGCCGTACCGAAGAGGTTCCACCCATAGTCGAAGGGATCGGAGATGGCAGGCACAATGCGGAGCAGATGGTCGAAGAAGCGCGGCAGTTGACGCGCAAGGTAGTCCGCTGCCACGAGCGGGATCAGGCCATACGCCACGGGCATCAGCCATTGCGTGAAGCTCGCGGTCGCCCGCTCCTCGACGCGGGAGAGGCTGCGGCGCAGCAGTTCGACATAACCGAGCACAACGGCTGTTACGGCCGCGATGACGGCAACGTAGTCGATCGGATTGGGATAGCTCGGGAAGTGCGTTGCAGCATTGAGCCATTTGTCCACCGTCGTGTAGATGGGCATGGCGTTTACCTGCTGGAAGATGACGAGGCCGAGCAGAAGCAGCACCCCGAGCGCGATGTCCCAGCGTCGACGCAGCGGCTGGATCACGGACGTCAGAGGTTTCTGCACGTAGAGGCCTATGTTGTCGGACGGGCAGCTCTTGAAGCACTCGGTGCAGAGTCCGCACATCAGGTTCGACGTTGCACTGCCTGGCCATTCGAACCACGGGCAAGGGTAGCCGCGTTCACTGCCGCGCATACAGTCCTTGGTCTTGCACTCTAGGCATACCTCGCGATTCCGCGTGCGGAACCCGGTCACCATGCCTGTCGCTCCGACGGTTCCGATCAGCGCGGAGAGCGGGCAGAGATAGCGGCAGAAACTTCTCCGTTCCAGTACGAGGAACGAGATCAATGCAATCGTGATCACCGAGAGAACCAGGTAGCTTGTGTAGCGCGGCTCCCCCGGTCCCGCAATGTTGAAGTACTCCTCGAAGTAGGTGAGGACGATGAACAGAACGACCGAAGGCAGCAGGCCGTAGCGGCTCAGATCGCGACTCCATCGGCGGCCGAGCGTCATGCTTCGCGGCTTGCGCTGCCACAGGGTGCGGCGCTGGATCCATTCCGCGAAACCGCCGAACGGACACATGGCGCACCAGCCCCGCCCGACGCCGACCATCAGCAGGAAGACGGCGCAAAACCAGATGTACCATGTGATGACCGTGGCGAAATTCCGCGTTGGAGCTGCAACACCGAAGAGGCCCGCGGTGATCACGATCCAGAAGATGATCTGGTTCGGCAGGATCAGAGCGAACTGAAAGGCCCGACTCTTGACCAGGCGACGCACCCAGCCGGCACGCGTAATCTCCAGCCTGGGATCGGGATCCGTCGGCGCAAAATGTGCGTTCGCGACATTCGGCTCAGGCTCCTTGGGCCGCACGGCCATTGCCTATCCCCCTCTGGCCCAAGGGTAGAATCGGCCGCATGGCCCTGCCAGGGCAGAAAGTCTCTGGAAATGTGCCAATTCCCGGGCTCAAAGTCCCAGGACCAAAGTCCTACCCGAACCAGCGACTGGGCAAGACTTCGAAAGGCGCCTGCCTATTGGAACGGCCCGCCCAGGCTTGCCTTCCGTAACGCAAGGCGCAACTCGCTTACTCTCCGAGGCGCAATTCGCTGCCCCGCGACGCCCGGCATTGAGCCCGCAGGAGCCCTGCTGGACCCCGGCGGCAATGATCTCCGTGCCGACTGCCAGCCTTCCCCTCGGTCGCCCGGCTCAGCCAGGGCGTGATGGACACCCCTATTCGCTGCGATGCCGCCACCTTGGTCGCATTTTTTGGCAGGAACCGTCCCAGTCCCGCAGAACGGCTGGTGCGTACCACCCGTCGCGCCATCGCGCCGCGCGGCTGCGACGGCGTAGCGCGTGTGAGGAGGCATCTGCATGTTGTACGAATGGCACTGGCCGAAGGAATCGCCACGCGGGGCGATCGCTCTCGTCCATGGTGCGGGCGAGCACTGCGGGCGATACGACCATGTCGCACGCTGGCTGAACGACGCAGACTACGCAGTGTTGGGCCTGGACCTCCCGGGCCAGGGCCACTCGTCGGGCCGCAAGGGGCACATCAATCGGTTCGAGGATTATCTCCCGGCCGTAGACGCCATGTTGCAGCGGCTCGAGGAGCTCTATCCCGGCTGTCCCAGGTTTCTTTACGGCCACAGCATGGGCGGTCTCATCGTCGTACGCTGGATCCAGCAACGTTCCCCCAGTCCGCAGCCAGGACTCGCCGGCATCGTGCTGACCTCGCCGTGCCTCGCCCTCTCACTCGACATTCCGCCTGCGCTGCTGCGTGTCGGAGCCATGCTCGAGCTGGTCTGGCCCACGTTGAGCCAATCCAGCCGCATTCCCGCGAGTGCGGTCAGCCGTCACCCGGCAGTGGTCGCCGCCTACGCGTCCGATCCGCTCGTACAGCACCGGGTAACGGTGCGTTGGGCCATGGAACTCCAGCGCGCAATGGCATCCGCCCGCAGCGGCAGTGCCTCGTTCCCGGCACCCGTTCTCATACTCCAGGCCGGGGATGATAGGCTCGTCTCTCCCGACGCGACGCGTGCCTTCGCCCAGCGGGTAGAAGCGCCCGACAAGGAATATCGGGAACTCGCGGGCCTTTATCACGAACTGCACAACGAACCGGAGCGCGAGGACATTCTTTCAACCATTACATCGTTCCTGGATCACTCCCTGGCGCCAGGCGGTACGTCCCCGAGCTGAGCGCTCGCCTGCCATGGCTCCAGGAGCCCAGCCAGGTCAACGGACGCAAACAACGGCCATGTCCGCGAATAGTAGTTGCGACAGGAGATACCTGGGGGTGCGTCAACACTGTTGTGGCTGCTATGGTCGATACTGGTCGCCCTAGCCGCGCTCTATCTCGCGACGCTGCTGATGCTGGCGCGAGCAGGCAACCCCGGCGCGCGGCCACCGCACGGCGTCACCGCAATCGCCTATCGACATTTGTGGCTTATCAGGTGCTCCTCGTCGCCGCAGATCGAATCTGCGCAAACCTCAGCCCTGGAACGTCGGCGACAGCGGCCACGATGATTCCCTACGCCCAGCAAGGCTGCGCTGTCGACCCGCAGATCACATCCCCCAAACGTCCGCTGGTGCATGCCCAGAACGAAGGCATGCACCAGCTGCTGCATAGTCCTGAGCATGCTGAAGGAGAGTCCACCCCGCCCGGTATCCCTGAGTCCTCGCGACACCTTCCGGCCAAACAGTTTCCTAAGATCGAACTTGGTAGGAAGCACAGAGAATAAGTCGAACTTTGGTTGCGACACAAGCCATATCATACAGGGTGCCAGTGAGGAGGTCCCTCATGTTCCTGCATCGCCGCAAGCCTGCCACGGACGTGCTGCAGACGCCCTCTACCCCGTCCAGGGCGCTGGCTGAGGATACGCGCTCCATCGCCGCGTCGATCGCCCGCGCGATGGTCTCGCTCAATGACGCTGCCCGCGCCATGGAGCAGCGTAGCCAGGATGTCCGCACGATCGCGCAGGATATCCGTCTGCGTGCGCTCGAACGGCCGGAACTCCTTGCGAAGGCTCAGGAAGGCATGTCTACGCTCTCCCAGGCTTTCGGGCAGGTGGCCGCCGGCACTACCGAGCAGGCTGGTGCTACGGCGACCGCGCTGAATCTCCTGCAAGAAGTCTCGGGTGAGGGCATCGCGTTCCAAGGTCAGACGCGGGACCTGACGCGGTTCATCGAAGACGGTGCGGAACGTCTGGAGCAAGGGCAACAAGCTATTGCGGACGTGCTCCACGCAGCCCAGAACTTTGCTGCCTCCATGGCGCAGGTCCTGACTCAGCTGACCCAGTTGCGGGAAGCTGCGTCAGGTATCGACGACATCTCGGACAACATTCTCAACATCGCCGAGCAGACAAACCTGCTGTCACTCAATGCCTCAATCGAGGCTGCACGCGCTGGCGAGCAGGGCCGCGGCTTCGCGGTCGTGGCGGAAGCAGTGCGCAAACTGGCGGATCAGTCGAAGCAACAGGTGTCCGAGACGGGCCTGAGACTGCGGCTGATCAACAAGGCCATAGACGAAGTGGCCAACGTCGTATCCGCCGTATCCGAAGCGGCTCAGCAGGTGGCCGGCTCAGCTCAGGGGGCTGAGAGCACCCTCGATGGCATGGTCGGCGTGCTGCAGGGAACGCGCAAGCAGGTAACCGTACTCGGCGAAAGCTTCACCGGCATGGTAGAACGCCTCGGCAGCGCATCGGGTGAACTCGGCAACATCGCGGCTGTCTCGGAAGAGAATGCCGCCATCGCGGAGGAGGTCACCGCCAGCGTAGCGGGCGTGGAGGAGCCGCTGCGCAATCTGGGCAGCGCCGCACAAAACGATATGGAGAAGGCTGAAACGACGGCGTCGCACGCCACGGCGCTCGTGACCCACTCCAGGCGCTTTGCCACGACCTCCGCCATCCTGCGCTTCTTGGCGGAGGATACACTCAACGAGATACGTGGTCACAGCGATCGTTCGCCGATCGTCGCCATGGTACGCGAGGCGAGGGAGTATGCGGCGACGGTCGGTCTGATCATCGACCGTGTCCCCGTCGAGGAGATTGCCCGCACCAGCTATCGTGAGCTCAGGTCGTCCCAGGACATCCAGAGTCTGAGCCGACTGTTCGGCGTAGGGCGTGTTAGCGCGTTCGATCCGCAAAAATACACGTGTGGCTGGGATCAGACGATCGATGAAGAGGTCTGCCGCCTAGCCGACGAAGTTCAGCGACGTCGCCCTGCGACGAACACCATCGCCCTCGCGGATCTCAATGGTTTCGTCTGGGTGGAAGACATCCGGCACCGCCGCGACTGGACCGGAGACCCCGAAAAGGACCTGCCGGGCAATCGTATAAAGCGCCTGTTCGACGACGCGTTCGGCCTGGAGACGGCACGCGTTGGATTGACTCCTGCCGCGCTCTCGCTGGCGCCGCAGTCGCCCATCGAGACGCTTTGGCAATACGCCAGGCCTCATGAGGAGCGTCCATTCGCGGTACACGTCTACGCACGCGATACAGGCGAGACCTTACTCGAGCTAGATGTGCCCGTCTACGCACACGGTCATCCGGCCGGTGCGTGGCGGTGGATCCTAGATGTGGACGCTGAGGGGCGTCTTGGAGCCTGAAGCTGCACAGTTCCCCCTAGGCTTTCCGAAGGAGGCATA
>JAJYNV010000003.1 GCA_021786135.1 Bacillota bacterium | reverse complement strand
GCTGTGCGCCGCTCGAGTTCCTGCCACTGGGACATGACCTCGCGTTCGATCATGGACTCGAGGTCCACGCTCTGAATGCCGCGCAGGTGCGCGAAGCGCTTCTGCATCTCGAGCCATTCCACGAGCGCCGTCGGGTGCGCCGGATAGTGTGTCAGGCGGTAGTGGCCGTCGACCACCTCGAAGAGCGGCCAGTAGCGACTTTCCACCGCGAGGCGCGCCAGGCGCGCACCATCGCGCGAGTCGTGACCCCAGCCCGGCGGGCAGGTCGAGAGGACATTCAGGAAGCTGGGTCCGTCTTGCGCCACAGCGCGCTCCACCTTGACGCTGAGGTCCTGCCAGTGTGATGTGGAGGCCTGTGCGGCATACGGGATGTGGTGGGCCACAACGATGGCCGTGAGGTCCTTGCGCGTTTCGGCCTTGCCCCTGCCGACGCTGCCGACGGGGCTTGTCGTCGTCGACGCGGCGAACGGAGTGGCTCCGGAGCGCTGGATGCCCGTGTTCATGTACGCCTCGTTGTCGTAGCAGACGTAGAGGAACCGGTGGCCGCGCTCGAGTGCCCCGGAAAGCGCCTGCAGTCCGATGTCGTACGTGCCGCCGTCGCCAGCGAAGACCACGATGGTCACACGCTCGCCAGAAAGCTTGCCGCGATGCGCGAGCGAGCGATACGCAGCTTCCACGCCGCTTGCTACGGCGGCGGCGTTCTCGAAGGCGACGTGAATCCACGGAACGCCCCATGCGGTGAAGGGAAAGCGGGTCGTGGCCACCTCGAGGCAGCCCGTGGCGCTGACCGCGACCACAGGTCCCGGGATGGAGTCGAGCACCGTGCGGACAATGGTCGGGATGCCGCAGCCCGCGCAGAGCGAGTGTCCGCCAGTGAAGCGCGGCCGCTCCTCCTCCCGCAGGGCCAGCTGCTTAAGACTCGCCATGCTGATCCTCCCCCAAGAGGCCGAGGTAGCGGATGCCGGCATGCGCCGGCAGCTGCAGATCCCGATAGACCTTCGCGATGTCCTCGGGCGCCGTGTCGCGGCCGCCGAGGCCATAGACGTAGCTTCTGAGCTCCGCAGTTCCATGGTACCCCGCCCGAATGTCGGCGAAGAGCGGCGGCAAGGTACCTGGCGCCGCCGCACGGTCGAGCACCGCCACGCGGCCGACAGTCGCCAGCGCATCCTCGAGCGCCTGGTGCGGGAAGGGCCGGAACAGCCGCACCGCCACGAGGCCGACCCTCTCGCCGCGCTCCCTCAACTCATCGACGACGTCCTTGGCCGTACCCGCCGTGGAGCCGATCAGGACGATGGCGCGCTCGGCGCCGTCCATACGATAGGACTCGACAGCGCCGAGGTGCCGGCCAAAGCGCAGGGCATAGGCGCGGGCAACGTCCGCGAAGACCTGCTCCGCAGCCTCGAGCGCCTGGATCTGGCGCACCTTGATCTCGTAGTAGGCGTCCGGCATCGCGAACAGGCCCTGGCTGCTCGGTCGGTCGCCCAGCAGCGGGTACGGAATCTCGTAGCTGCCGACGAAGTCCTGCACCTCTTCGTCGCGCAGGAGTGCAACGTTCTCCGCGCTATGCGTGACGCTGAAGCCATCCTGCCCGACCAGCACCGGCAGCAGCACCGCAGGATGCTCCGCGATGCGCGGGGCCATGACCATGAGGTCGTAGGCCTCCTGCGCGTTCTCCGCAAAGACCTGTACCGCGCCGCTGTCGCGGGCGAGCATGCCGTCCGAGTGATCGCCATGGATGTTGATCGGCGCCGACAGAGCACGGTTGCCGACCGCCATGACCACCGGGGCCCTCAGGCCGGCGGCGATGTAGAGCACCTCGACCATCAGGGCAAGGCCCTGCGACGCGGTCGCCGTCATGGTACGGGCGCCGGCCAGCGCCGCACCAACCGCCGCGCTCATGGCAGAGTGCTCCGATTCCACCTGCAGAAGCACGGTGTCGACCTTGCCGTCAGCGACGAAGCGGCTGAACGTCTGAATGATCGGTGTCTGCGGGGTGATCGGATAGATAGGAACCACATCGGGACGGATCTGGCGCATGGCGTGGGCTGTCGCCTCGCCTCCCGTCAGGACCTCGAAGCCCTGCATGGTCCTAGCCATCTTGCCTGCCCCCTTCCGGCAGGATGGCGCCGTGCTGGTCGAGCTTCGTCGACTCGGGCACCATCTGGATCGCGCCTGTCGGACAGACCTCTGCGCAAACCTCGCAGCCCTTGCACAGGTCGTAGTCGAAACCTTGGAAGACTCCCTGCCGCTGCTGAACCGCCGTATCCGGGCAGTGAATCCAGCAGAGGAGGCAGTCGACGCAGAGCGAGAGGTCAACGGAAGGCTTCGCTCCCGTAC
This sequence comes from Bacillota bacterium, assembly GCA_021786135.1. Lineage (GTDB taxonomy): Bacteria > Bacillota > Sulfobacillia > JAJZYS01 > JAJYTV01 > JAJZQO01. The sequence goes on along the minus strand of JAJYNV010000003.1, from coordinate 3,724 downwards.
GCCAGCCACCGGTGCGCGGCCGGGCCACATCGCCCGGCAGCACCACGCCGCCTGGACGCAGGATCGCGCTCTGGCGCTCGCTAGACATCGGCCCTACCCCTTTCCCCGGCAGCATAGCCCGCCGCCATGGCCCGCACCGATGCGTCCTTGGCCTTGGCGGGCAGATGCCCCATGACCTCGATCAATGCCTCCTGCAAGTGATCGAGCGACGGAGCGCCAACCCATCCGGCGTAGGCGCCAAGCAGCACCACGTTCGGAAAACGCGTGCCCGCCTCCTTGGCCAGCTGATCGGCTGTCACGCCGAGCACCTTGCCTGGATACGTCCTGACAGCCTCCTCCGCCTCGCTGTCGGCGACAACGTTCAGCAAGAGCTTCCCCTCCGCCTTCAGCCCGCTGGTGACAGGCACTTCGCGCGTGAGGCTCGGGTCGAGCACGACGACGATGTCGGGCTGCGTCACGGCGCAGTGCCGGCGGATCGGACGGTCGTCGAGGCGCGTATAGGCCAGCATCGGCGCGCCGCTGCGTTCCGGGCCATACTCAGGGAACGCCTGCACCGACTTGTCTTCCTTGAGATAGGCGACCGCGAGGACATGGGACGCCGTCTTGGCACCCTGGCCGCCGCGGCCGTGCCAACGTACCTCGATCATGCCCTGACCTCCTCTAGCCGCCGCGCGATCGCGAGCGCCGCCCGCTTGGCCTCGCGCACGGCTTCGACGGCCGTCGCGCCTCCGTTCACGGCGTCGCCGCCTGCGTAGTACTTCGGGTTGCCGGTCTGCCCCGTCGTCGGATCAACCGCAATGCGGCCGCCGCGCAATTCAAGTCCCTCGATCCAGCCGAGGAACGTCTTGCGCGGGTTCTGGCCGAGCGCCGTGATCACCGTATCGCACGGGAAGACGAAGTCGGTGCCGGGCACCTCCTCCGGCCGCCGCCGTCCCGACTCGTCGGGCTCGGATAGCCGCGCATAGCGGCAGGTGACCCCTTCGACATGCCCCTTGCCGACATAGGAGACGGGAATGGTCAGCCAGAGGAAGCGCACGCCTTCCTCGGCGGCCTCTTCGACTTCGAAGCCGTACGCCGGCATCTCGGCCTGCGTGCGGCGGTAGAGCATGGTCACCTCGCGCGCTCCGAGGCGCATGGCCTCGCGCGCGACATCGATAGCCGTGTTGCCGCCACCGATGACAGCGACCCGCTCCCCAAGGGGTGGCATCTCGCCGGCTTTGAGCGCCTCGATCCAGGGCAGCGCGGCATGCACGCCGGGCAGGTTCTTGCCGGGGAGATCGAGCATCATGTCCTCGCCCAGTCCGACGCCGAGGTAGATCGCATCGTATTCGCTCTCGAGCGCCTTGAGCGCCTCGGGACCATCGATGGCGCGTCCGAGCTGAAACTCGACACCGCGTGCGACAAGCTGCTGCGCTTCCTCGTCCAGCGGTGAGGCCCAGAGCCGATAGGGCGCGATCGCATAGCGCACCAGGCCGCCGACGGCTGTCCGCGCGTCGAACACGGTCACCGAAAGTCCCAGGCTGCGCAGCACGCTGGCGCAGGCAAGGCCGCTCGGGCCCGCCCCGATCACGGCCACCTTGCCGCCGATGGCCGCAGGTGCCTCGCCTTCCGCGCGGCCGTGCATCAATCTGGAATCGGTCGCGTAACGCTGCAGACGTGCGATCGAGACGGGACGGTCGCCGTCGTGGTTGAGCACGCAGGCGCCTTCGCATAGTTCCTGTGTGGGGCAGACGCGGGCACAACTGCCGCCAACGGGGTTCTCCGCAAAGATGATGTCGGCGGCGCTGTCGCGGTCATCTTCCGCAATGGCACGAATGAATCCCGGCACGTCGATGTCGGCCGGGCACGCTACGGTACATGGCGCCTTGGCATAGACGTCGCCGCAGTAGAGGCAGCGCTCCGCCTCGAATGCGGCCTCTTCCGGCCCTCTCAGCGGTGGACGCAGTTCGCCGAACCGCGAACGGACCTGCTGCATGGATGAATCCCCCTCTTGCGCCTCGCCGACGACCCCAATCAGCCCGAACGGCGGGGGGACCGGCTCGGAGCTTCGGGGTTCCATGCGCCTTGCGGCGTCGCCAATCTCCCCCTATGCACTCGGTCCGGCCCTATCGCACTGATCTTAGTGAGGGTGGATGAGGCCGCATACGGCCATTGGGACCTAATGGCCAAGGCGCTTGGCGACGAGTGCGGGCGCCCGGACCATGCCGGAGGTTGAGCGGGGCGATATGCTGGTGATGGAACCGCTGGAAAGAGGGAGCTTCTATTCATGCCAACGCCTGCCCAGAATCATGACCTGGAGGGTTGCTTCGTCTGCGGCAGCAAGAACGCCGCAGGCATGCACCTCGAGTTCGAGATGACCGCGCCCGGTCAGGTCGAGGCGACCTGCCGGCTGGATCCGTCCTGGACAGGCTGGAAAGGGCTCGCACATGGCGGGTTGCTCGCCATGATGATGGATGAGGCCTTCGGCTGGGCTGTCGCCACGCTCGGCCGCACAGCGCTCACTGCCCGTTTCGAGGTGCGCTACATCCTGCCCGTGCAGCCCGGCGCCGATCTCATCGTCAGAGCGAACGTGCTGCGCCACGACCGGCGCATGGCGCAAGTGGCGGCCGCTGTGCACCTGCCGGACGGCAGGCCCGTCGCCAACGCTCACGCCACTATGGTTTACGCGGACGATCTGCCCATACCGAGCCAGATGTAGGACGCCTCGTTACGGCATCGTTTCGGACGGAGTCTTGTCTACGCCGAAGATCAGGTCCAGGATGTCGTCGCGGGCGATGCCGCCGAAGAACTCCTCGACCGGCTGCACCGCCAGCGTTCGCCGCAGGCCGGCCAGATCGAAACGCTGGCCGCGCAGCACGGCTTCGAATTCCGCGATGTCGCGGCTGCCGAGGAAGTCGCCATAGGTGCGGCAGTCCCTGATGATCCCCTCGTGCACATCGAGTCGGATCTCGACACTGCCTTGGGCGAACCTGCGCCTGGCCTTGAGCGCGAAAGCCGGGGAATCGCCATAATTCCAGCCCCAGTTGGCATAGCGCCCGCGTCGCAGCTCGTCGACAGCGATCTCATCCTGCGGGCTGAGGCGGTAGGTCGGGCCAAGTCCTCCCCCATGGACACCGACCTGCTCCGCGAGGCGCTCGACGAACGCCGCGAGATTGACGGAGTCCGGGAGATACGGGCGCACATTGGTGACGCGCGCGCGCACAGACTTGATGCCGTGGCTCTCGATCTTGTCGGGCTGCACATGCAGCACGCTCGCCACCGCGTCGAGATCGGAGTCGAAGAGAATCGTGCCGTGGTGCAGGAGGCGCGTCCCGCTCACGTACTGCGCGTTGCCCGAGAATTTCTGCCCCTCGATGGTCAGGTCGTTGCGCGATGAGCGCTCTGCCGGCACGCCGAAGGACCTCAGCGTCTCGAGTACGGGTAGCGTGAAGCGGCCGAAGTCGTTGAAGCCTCCCACCTCGCGTCGCACGATGAACGTGAAATTGAGATTGCCGAGGTCGTGGTAGACAGCGCCGCCACCCGAGAGCCGCCGCACCACGGCGACGCCATGCGCGTCCACGTACGGCTGGTTCACTTCCTCGGCGGTGTTCTGGAAACGGCCGACGATCACGGCCGGCCGATTCTGCCAGAGGATCAGATAATCCTGATCGGGGTCGAGGCGCCTCAGCACGTACTCCTCCAGCGCCAGGTTGTACGGCGGGTCGGTCGACGGATTTAGGACAGG
>JAJYNV010000056.1 GCA_021786135.1 Bacillota bacterium | reverse complement strand
CCGATCTGGAGGATATCGGCGTACTCGGCCACCAGTTCGGCGGTTTCCGGATTGATCACCTCGGTCACCACCGGCAGGCCGGTCAGGTCGCGCGCCTTGGCCAACAGCTTCAACCCCTCCTCTTCCAGCCCCTGGAAGGAGTAGGGCGAGGTGCGCGGCTTGAAGGCGCCGCCCCGCAGGACGTGGGCGCCGGCCTCTTTCACCGCCCGGGCCGTCTCGATGATCTGGGCCTCGCTCTCCACCGAGCAGGGGCCGGCCATGACGATGAGTTGTTCGCCGCCGATGACCACGTCGTCACTGATCCGCACCAGGCTCGCCGCCTTCTTGATTTCCTTGGAGGCCAGCTTGTAGGGCTGAAGGATCGGCACAACGTTCTCGACCCCGTGCAGTGACTCCAGCGTCTGCAACACCGCCTTGCCCCGCTCGTCCCCGACCGCGCCGATCACATCCCGTGTCGCCCCGTGGATCACGTGCGAGCGCCCCTCGGATCTGCGAATTCAAGAGATTGTAGAGGAATCCATCTGCACGGACATGCATTTGAGACATATTACGCTCACGCACCGCCTCACCAACGGCAGTAGAGCCATCCGGCAAAGAATACGCGCCGACGATATCCAGCAGGGCCTTATACACTCCAGTGATTGCGGAGGAATATGCGGCCACGTCGATCACTATGCGACTTGCCTCGAAGTAGATAGCTCGAATTGGCACGGTCTGATCACCATCGCTCCAAACACCCAACTGAAATACCAGCCCAGGAGGATACGTGTTTGGAACCGCATCGACCGTTGGCGGCGGAGTAGCAATAGCAGCCCCTTGAAATCCAAAGGCAATTTGCATTTGTGTAATGAACTGCTGGTTAGACAAGGCACTCAGGCGTAGGTGATCGGAAGTGAATTCGTAGGCCCTGCGAGCAGTCAGGACGCGAACATCGCTCAACACTATGCAACACCTTCCTGTGCCCCGCGATAACTGAGCACCCCACGTCGCAGAGGGAGTGGGGCTACTGTCCGAGCACTATCTGCTGGCAAAGCCTCAACTTGTCCGACCCCTGACAACTGGCGAAAGATTAAGAAGGGATATTCGCTCCGCGGCACGCCGTATAGGTCGTGCTGCGCACCTCCATCGGAAAGCAGCGCAGGAGAGATGCCCGAACCCTGGACAGGGTCACAGTACAAGATCTGTTGGGCACCGATACTAGCGAGGTTCTGGACTGCTGGTGCTAAATTCGAAGCCGGAGTCGCCCACAGAGCTGCACCGCTCTCTTGGGCCGTCAACATAACTCTCGCTGACTCAAGGCTTGCAAGGTCTATACGAGGGAAAGATGAACTCACCCGTGGCGCCGCTCGTCTTCTTGAAGCTTATCACGGACACGAAGTTGTCCTTGCCGAACACCTCGTCGAGCACAGCCCGGACCAAGTGGACGTTTTCATCACCAATCTGCACGAAAATGGACCCGCTGGTGTGCAGCAAATCCCGCGCCAGAAGCAACCGGTCCCGCAGATACGTCAGGTACGAGTGCAGTCCGAGTTCCCAAGTGTCGCGGTACGCCTGCACCATCTCGGGCTCACGCGTCAAGTCGCGGTCTTGATTGTGAATGACCTCACGGCTGCGCACGAAGGGTTGGAAGTTGCTGTTGAACCGCACGCCGTACGGCGGGTCCATGTAGATCATCTGGACCTTGCCGCCGAGACTCTCGTATTCGAGAAGGCTGTTCATGACAGCCAGAGAGTCACCAAGGACAAGCCGATTCGTCCAGGGCGCATGGTGCTCGTACGCCTTCAACACGCGGTCGGCGATGTCGAGCCCGGGGTCGCCAAACAGGCTCAGCTGTTCAGATTTCTGGCGCTTCATGCCGCGCACGGAGTCGAGAACTGCCCGGGTCGACAGCCGTTCATGCACAAACAGCGGGACCGTCGGCACCTCCATCTCCGGACGCTCGGCTTTGCCCGCCCAGTTGAGGAACGGGCGGCTGAGCGCTTGTAGTTCCTCCGTCGTCGTCCGAATGCGGGCAAGCGCGGCCTCGCGCTCCTCCGGTGGTGTCTGCCCGTCGCGGGCTACCGTCGCCAGCATTCGCAACTCGGCCAACAGTTCTTCCGTCTCGTCCCGCTGCCGCTGCGGATCCCAGGAAAGCTGCGGGTCGAGGCTCTTGTCGAAGCGGTAGGTGGCAGGTGGCTTACGCCGCCTGAACTCCGGCTCAATGCCAACATCAGGCCGAATGGGGTACTCCACGGCGTGGGCGTACGCTTCAGCCTTTGGACTCGGCTCCGATGTTCTTCGGCCCCTTGGCAATGCGTCTCCCCCCTCAGTGCGGTCGGGGCTTGTAACAGTTCACGCCGACCTTGACCTCCGAGCCCGGCACGTCCACGTTCCCCTCGGTGCTAGCGACGATAGTGGTCTTGCCCGAGGACGATGGGCCGAACTCCTGGGTCAGGTCAACCTTGATGGTCAGGATTTGGCCGTCAACCTGCATCTCGACGTTCTTCAACGGGTCGCCCCCTATGTAGGCCGTGCAACACTATTCGCGGCTCTGGGTGTCTCTTCCTACTTTCCGCCTTCCCACGATGTCCCTGCTCACGAGCGAAGCAGTGACGATTCGGTAGCAAAATGGTAGCAAAAACACATCTACCCCCGGATACCATCCGGGGGTAGATGCTTGAAATCCGCTCTGGAACCAAACTTTTTGGCGCGCCCGGCAGGATTCGAACCTGCGACCTCTTGATTCGTAGTCAAGCACTCTATCCAACTGAGCTACGGGCGCCTGAGCACGCGTCAGTTTACCATTCCCCCGCTCCAAACGCAAGCGCACTGCGGTTTTCTGTTTGTGCTCTACAGCCGCTTGGACCGTAAGTCCTGCATCACTGAACGTGTCGCTGGAGAACATCGGGATGCAGGACAAGGCGTCTGCTGCCCTGCACTTCCACCGCACCTTCGAGCCGAAAGCTCTTCAGAAGGCGCGTCACGGTCTCGCGTGAAGCGCCGATGAGTTGCGCCAACTCCTGGTGCGACACAGGCATATCGATGGAAATCGATCTTCCTTTCACCCGCTCCGGCGTCGGAACAAGTCGCAAGAGGCCAGCGGCCAGCCTGCCGGCGGCGTCACGAGTACCGAGGTCGAGCATGTGCTGCATTTTGCCGGAAAGCCGTGAACTGTACGCAACGAGCAACGCCCAGCTTAAATGTGCATCGCGCTGAGCCAGCTGGGAGAGATCCGAGTTGAGGATGCACCCGACCCAGGTATGCTCCATGGCCTCGGCAGTGGCCGGATACCTGGCGTCAGGCGTGAAGCCGGTTGTGGCGAAGAGCATTCCCGGCGTCAGGAGGTGCAGCGTCTGCTCCTGACCCTCGGCGGTCGTCTTGAAGAGTTTCACCGTTCCGGAGCTCACAAAGCAGAAGACCTCCGCCTTTGCCCCTTCCACGTACACCAGGGCGTTGCGTCGGAACCTCCGCATGTGCGTTATTGCAGCCAGGTCTGTGAGGCTCTCCTCCGGCAACTCCTGAAATGCCGGCACGAGGCGCAGAGCGCTGAACGACGTCGGGGCTGCCGCGGACTGCAAAATGCCACCCTCTTCAGATGCGAGAGCTTCGAACGGGACCGTTAACTCTGTAAGACTTCACGCGCGGGGGCGATCGCAAGGGCCATTGGGCCTTACATACCGAACGACGGACAGACAAGGAGCTCTCTCTGGCCGTCTCTGTCAGCCCAATGCGCCCAAGACCCGCCAGGAGGCGGGACCTATACTCCTTTCAGAGATCCCGCTTCCGCGAGGTGACAACATGACGCTGGTCGTTGGCCTCGGCAATCCGCTGCGCGAAGACGAAGGCATCGGCGTCCGGATCGTCCAGGAACTCGAGCGGAGCCTCGGTGCCCGATGCGCCGATGTCCGCTTCCTCGACATCGGCACGTCCGGCATGCGCCTTCTCGATGCGCTTCCCGGTTTCGACCGGGCCATTATTGTGGACTGCGCCCGTATGGGGCAGGCACCGGGCACCATGCTGCGCTTCACTGAGGGGGACGTGGAGACGAGGCGCGAGAGTGCTTCGATCACGCCCCATATGGGCGACCTTCTGCACATCGTCGCACTCGCGAGGCGGCTCGGCACGTGCCCCGATGACGTCGTCTTTTTCGGCATCGAACCGGTTGCGCTGGATTATGTGGCTGAGCTCTCACTGCTGCTCGAAGAAGGCCTCCCCCTCTACTTGAGGCGCATTGTCGAGGAGATCGATCGTCCTCAGGCGTAATCGCCTGCGCGCAATGAGCACCGCGAGTTGCCCGATCGCGAGCCCGCCATCCCCCGCGGGCAGTTTCTGCGGCCAAATCACCTTGATACCCGACGCCGCCATGTCGTCGAGAAACCAGCGGAGGAGCCATTCGTTCTGCCAAACGCCGCCGGCAAGCGCTACGGTGGTCAATCCAAGGCGCCGCGCGAGTATCCGCGCCATGAGCGCAAGTCCTGCAGCCATGCCGCGGTGTAGGCGTGTGGCCATGGCCACCGTGGTCTCTCCTTGCCTCAGGTCATCAAGGAGGGCCGACAAGGCGGGTCGCCAGTCGAGGAGGAGCCGCTCTCCAGCCGCAAGCTCAAAGGGATATGCTCCTGAAACGTCGGACCGCACCAGGGCTTCGAGGCGCATCGGCAGCTCCCCTTCGAAGCTCGCTGTGGCCTGTCCCAGAATGAGGGCGCCGGCGGCGTCGAACAGCCTCCCGGCACTCGTGGAGACGAAGCCGGGATAGCGGCTCGCGAGGACCTGCAGGAGTCTCCTCGCCGGCTCGGGCGATGCACCCATGCGTCGCAGCAGGGTGTCGCCCTCATCCTTCCAGCGCTGAACCTCCTCCACATAGCTGACGGCGAGCCGCCAGGGCTCCTTCACCGCGATGTCGCCGCCGATGAGCCGCAACGGGCGTAGGCTTCCCACACGCCGGCAGCTGCCGCCGTCCACAAGAAGGGCCTCCCCGCCCCAGATGCCACCATCGTCGCCGTACCCGACCCCGTCGAGGGCGAGGCCGATCACGGGCTCCGTCACGCCGTGCTCCAGAAGGCAGGCTGCGACGTGGGCGTGATGGTGCTGCACGCCAAGGAGAGGTTTCGGCTGCTCCTTCGCGTACTGCGTACCGCGGTAGCCCGGGTGGAGGTCGTGCAGCACGAGGTCTGGTTCCACCCTCAGCTCCTCCCGATACCACGAAACCTCCTGGCGGAAGAGCGCCATCGTCTTCGGCACGTCGAGGTCGCCGATGTGCGGGCTGAGCCAGATGCGGCCGCCGCGGAGCACGGCGAAGGCATTCTTGACGTCCCCGCCCACCGCGAGGGCCTCGAGCGCCGGATCGCAGTCCGGCACTGCGATGCTCTGGGGCACAAAGCCCCGCGCGCGGCGAAGCATCACCTGTCCCTCGGGGGTCACGCGGAGCACCGAGTCGTCCACCGGGCGGACGATCTCCCGCGTATGGCAGAGAAAGCCGTCCGCCACGTCACCCAGCTCGCGCAGGGCAGACTCAACCGAGTAGGAGAGCGGCTCGCCGCTGTGGTTGCCGCTCGTCATGACGAGACAGGAAAGATCCTTGTCCTCGAGCAGCAGAACGTGGAGGGCCGTATAGGGGAGCATGACGCCGAGGCGGGCCATCCCCGGCGCCACCGACGGGGCGACGCCCCTCGAGCCGCGCCGCTCGAGAAGGACGATCGGATGGGCGGGCGCCTGGAGTGAGCGCTCCTCTTCGGGCGACATGATGCAGCAGATCCGCGCCTCGTCCTCCGTCATCATCACGGCCAGGGGCTTCCCCGGCCGCTGCTTCCTCGCGCGCAGCCGGCGCACCGCAGCATCGCTGCGCGCGTCGACCGCGAGGTGGAAGCCGCCCACGCCCATGATTGCCGCGATGCCGCCCGCCCTAAGGAGGTCCTTCGTCAAGGCGAGGGCGTCCTCGCCCTCCGCCAATGCCCTGCCGTCGGCGCGGCAGAAGAAGAGCCTGGGGCCGCATTCCTGGCACGCCGTGGCCTGCGCGTGGAAGCGGCGCGAAGCCGGCGACCGGTAATCGGTGAGGCAGCCCTCGCAGAGCGGGAAGCGGTCCATCGCCGTGCGCTCGCGGTCGAAGGGCAGATGCCG
>JAJYNV010000348.1 GCA_021786135.1 Bacillota bacterium | reverse complement strand
GGTGCAGGACCTGGGCGTGGAGCTCGCCATTGTCATCGGGGGCGGGAACATCTGGCGCGGCACGGCTGGCAGCGCGCTCGGCATGGACCGCGCCACCGCCGATTACATGGGCATGCTCGCCACCGTGATCAACGCGCTCGCCCTGCAGGATGCTCTTGAGCAGAAGGGCGTGCCGACCCGTGTGCAGACGGCGATCGAGATGCGCGAGGTGGCCGAGCCCTACATCCGCCGCCGCGCCATGCGCCACCTGGAGAAGGGGCGCGTCGTGATCTTCGCCGCGGGCAACGGCAACCCATACTTCTCGACCGACACGACGGCTGCCCTGCGGTGCGCCGAGATCGAGGCGGAGGTCATGCTGAAGGCGACGAAGGAGGAGGGGGTCTACGACGACGATCCCCGCCGCAACCCGAGCGCGCGCCTCTTCCGCGAGATCAGCTACCTCGAGGTTCTGCAGCGCGGCCTGCGGGTGATGGACACCACGGCCACCTCGCTCTGCATGGACAACGGCATCCCGATCATCGTCTTCGACGTCAACCGTCCCGGCAATATCCGAAGGGCTGTTCTGGGGGAGCAGATCGGCACGTACGTGAGGGGGGACTGAGTTGCACACCTTGCTTGAGCAGGCCCAGGATCGCATGAAGAAGTCGGTCGGCGTTCTGCGGGAAGACCTGCAGTCGATCAGGGCCGGACGAGCGACCCCAGCGCTGGTCGAGAAGCTGCATGTCGATTACTACGGTAGCCCGACGCCGTTGCAGCAGGTGGCGCAGATCTCCGTGCCGGAACCTCGCCTCCTGGTGATCCAGCCGTGGGACAAGAGTCTTGTGCCGGCGATCGAGAAGGTCATTCTCAAGAGCGAGCTAGGCATCTCGCCCACATCGGACGGCATCGTCTTGCGCCTCGCCATTCCCGCGCTGACCGAGGAGCGCCGGCGCGAGCTTGTGAAGGTGCTGCACCGCAAAGCCGAGGAGGAGAAGGTCGCGGTGCGCAACGTGCGACGCGATGCCCTCGAGCACCTCAAGGCCGAGCAGAAGTCCGGCAAGTTGCCGGAGGATGAGCTCAGGCGGCTCGAGACCGAACTGCAGAAGATCACGGACCGCATGGTCGCAGAGATCGACCAGACGGTCGCGGCGAAGGAGAAGGAGATCCTCGAGGTTTGACGTCACTCCTGGGCTCCACGGAGGACGAAGCGCTCGAGATCTGCCGCTTGGCCGGCGTTCATTCTTCGGTCCAGCGGATCTATGCACCAAGACCGTTCGACGGTGACGTCTGGCGCGTGGTGCAGGAGCGACAGAGCATGCACGGCATACTGCTCGTGGTGGCAGCCTTCAAGTCCCAGCCGGAGGAGCCGCGATGAACTACGGCGCACGTCATGTAGCGATCATCATGGACGGAAATGGACGCTGGGCGGCGGCACGGGGCGAGCCGCGCGTGGTTGGTCACCGCGCCGGACTCGAGGCCCTGCGCCGCATCGTGCGCGCGGCGCCGTCACTCGGCATAGAGTACCTTTCGGTGTACGCCTTCTCCACGGAGAACTGGAAGCGACCCGCCGAAGAGGTGGACGCACTCATGGACCTCCTGGTCGAGTACCTGCGCTCAGAGGTCGACGAGCTCGATCAGGAGCATGTGCGCATGCTCTTCCTGGGCGACAGCAGTGCCCTGCCAGAGCGCTGCCAGCGCGAAATGGAGATTGCGGCGGCGCGCACGGCGGACAACGATGGGCTCAAGCTGGCGATCGCCATGAACTACGGCGGGCGCGACGAGATCGTGCGGGCCGTGCGTCGCGTGCTGGAGGCGGGCCTTGATCCTGAAGCCCTGGATGAAGACCAGTTTGGCGGACACCTGGACACCGCTGGCATGCCGGACCCAGACCTCGTGATCCGGGCGAGCGGGGAGATGCGTCTTTCGAACTTCCTGCTCTGGCAGACGGCCTATGCGGAGATCTATGTGGCACCTCAGTATTGGCCTGATTTCGACCATGACGTGCTCCAGGAAGCACTCGAGGCGTTCTTGCGGCGCGAGCGCCGGTATGGCGGGCTGAGCTGATGCAGGGGGCGCTCTTGCTGCGCGTCGCCAGCACGATCATCGTGGCTCCGCTCGTCGTTCTGCTCGTCTGGGCAGGGGGACCATGGCTGCTGGTCGGGCTGACCGGGTTCTATCTGCTCGGTGCGCATGAATGGAGCCGCATCTGCGAGGAAGGCGGCTCGATTCCCGTCAGCTGGCTTAATTTCTTCGGTGGGCTGCCGATTCTCTATCTGGGCTTTACGGGCCACCTCAGCCTGCTCTGGCCGGTGCTGGCGACCCTGCTCGCCGTGAACCTCGTGATCCCGCCGTTCATTGGTCTCTCTGGCGGCACGGTGGGCATGGATCTCTTCGGTCAGGTCTACATCGCCCTGCCGCTCGCATTCCTGGAACTATTGCGCGCGCACGGATTCATTCCGGCCCTTTTGACGCTGCTGCTCGTTTGGGGCAGCGATATCGGCGCGTTCTTCGTGGGCTCGGCCATCGGCCGACACCCGCTGTCGCCCAGGCTCTCGCCCAAGAAATCCTGGGAAGGGCTCATCGCCGGCATCATCAGCGCCGGGTTGATCGGAGGCGCGCTCATTCCGCTCTGGCTGCATCGCGATCCCCTCTTTGGCATCGTGGTTGGACTCGCCGCCGGGGTACTTTCCTCGGTCGGGGACCTGGGCGAGTCGGCGATCAAGCGCTGGGCCAACGCCAAGGACTCTGGCCGCTTCATGCCAGGGCACGGGGGACTTCTCGATCGCATCGACTCGCTTCTGTTCGCGCTGCCCGCCCTATACTATCTCCTCAGGTAGGAAGCGGGGCGGGAGGCGGGTGCGATGGCCCTCGTACGTGGGCTGCTCGTACTGCTCACAGGCTATCTGGCGCTGCGGTTCGCTCTGCCGGTGACCTACCCGCTGCTGCTCGCCCTGATGTTGGCAGCCATTGTGGAACCCTTGGTGCGCGCCCTGAGCGGACATGGACTGCCAAGGTCGATCGCGGCCATCGCGGCACTCGGCAGCCTGGGCACGCTCGTCCTGCTCGGGGCATTCTGGCTCGTGCGGGCAGCGGTGCTGGAGACGTGGCGGCTTTCGGCGCTCCTGCCTGCGGCGATCCTGGCACTCTCGAGGCAGATCGCGGTCGTTTGGCCTGCCGCTGTTCTCGGACCGGCGCCGAAACTGTCGGCGGGCATATTCGGCAGTTTCTCCGCCGGCGCATTCCACGTGGCGGCCCAATTGCCCGACATCGCCCTTGCCACGCTTGTCTCGGTGGTAGGTGCCTACTTCCTCGCTCGCGACCGTCCGGTGCTGACCCAGGGACTCGCGGTGCGGCTGCCCGACATCGTCGGAACGTCTGGCCGACTCGGCCAGGTGGCCTGGCGTGCGACGGTCAACTATCTTAGAGTGCAACTGGTGCTCGCTTCCGTGACAGCGACCGTCACAGCCGTCGCCCTGGCCTTGGTCGGGGCCCCCTACGCGCTGCTCGCGGCGCTCTGTGTCGGGCTCCTGGATGTCGCACCAGGGCTTGGACCGGCCACGGTGCTGGCGCCATGGGGCTTGCTGGAGGCGGCCTTCGGGCACGTGGGCCTGGCGGTGCGCCTCGGTGCGGTGCTCCTGCTCTCTTCCCTGGTGCGGCCGGTGCTGGAGCCGAGGCTCGTCGGCGGCAGGGTGGGCTTGCACCCTTTGGTGGCACTCGGCAGCATGTATGTGGGCCTCAGACTGTTCGGTGTCGTCGGATTCGCGGCCGGCCCCGTGCTGGTGGCGACAGCGTGGGCGGCTTATCTCGGGGAGGCGCAGGCGTGAATCTCGTCGTGCTGGGGGCAACAGGTTCGATCGGCAGTCAGACGCTCGAGATCGCCAGGCGACGCGGACATCGCGTCGTGGGCGTGTCGGCCTACCATGCCGGCGATCGGCTCTGGAGGGTCGTCGACGAGTTCCGGCCTGAGGTCTACGCGTTTCAGGAGGGAGATGACAGGCCGGGCGTCGGAAGGCGCGTCGATGGGCCGGACGCCTTGCGCGAGCTCGCACTCTGGCCGGGCGCGGATGCCGTCGTCGTGGCGGTGAACGGCTTCGACGGCCTCACGCCGATGCTGGCCGCGATTGCTGCGGGACGCCGCGTCGCAGCCGCGACCAAGGAGTCGATCATCGCGGGAGGAGACCTCCTGCGCGGTGCCGTCGCCGGTGGGCTTCTGCTCCCGGTGGATTCCGAGCACGCGGCAGCCTTCCAGCTCCTCCTGCGCCGCCGTCCCGAAGAGGTGCGCAGGCTCATCATCACCACCTCGGGTGGGGCCCTCAGGGATTGGCCGATCGATCGCCTGCCAGCTGCGCGGCCGCAGGACGCTCTGCGCCACCCGAACTGGAGCATGGGGCAGCTCGTGACGATCAACTCTGCCACGCTCATGAACAAGGGCATAGAGGTGCTCGAGGCGCATGTGCTCTTCGGCATGCCGCTCGAGGCGATCGATGTCTGGATCCACCCGACGCAGATTGTGCATGCCCTCGTCGAGACGTGTGACGGAGCCCTCTACGCATCCTTGGCGCGCCCAGATATGATGCTGCCGATCGAACAGGCGCTCGTGCACCCGGATCTGCCGCAGGAGGCCCTCCGCCCTCTCGAACCCGAGGATCTCGGCGACCTCACTTTCCGGCGGCCCGATCCGTTGCGCTACCCTTCCTTGCGGCTCTGTCGCGAGGTGGGTACAATAGGCGGCACGATGCCGGCTGTGCTGTGCGCGGCCAACGAGGTGGCCGTAGCCGCCTTCCTCGCCGATGTGCTCCCCTTCACGGAGATCATTCCCGTGGTGGAAACCGTTCTCGAGGCGCATGAGCCCCAATCGGCCCCCGATCTCGCTGCCCTGCAGGCCAGCGACCGCTGGGCGCGAGCTGCCGCGGAAAACGCGTTACGGAGGCGAACCGGACGATGACAGCCCTGCTTTTCGTCGTCATCCTGGTCGGCCTCGTCGTCATCCACGAGTTCGGCCACTTCATCGTGGCGAAGGCTACGGGGGTCCGGGTGGAGGAGTTCTCTGTGGGCTTCGGCCCGCGTCTCTTCTCTTTCGAGGCGGGCGGGACGCTCTATGCCTTCCGCCTCTTCCTCCTTGGCGGGTACGTTCGGCTCTACGGCATGGAACCTGGCCAGCCGGAAGCGCCAGACAGCTTTAATGAGCGCCCGCTATGGGCGAGAGTCCTGACGATCGTCGCGGGCCCTGCGATGAACCTGATCCTGGCCGCGGCGCTCTTCTGGGTGCTCTTCTCGGGGCTCGGCCTGCAACAGATCATGCCGGGCCCGCCGCAGATCGCGAGGCTCGAGACCGGCATGCCCGCCCAGAAGGCGGGGCTGCGGCCGGGCGATCGCCTCCTGGCGGCGAACGGCAAGCCGCTTGCCAACTGGAACGCCCTGCTCGCCGTCGTTGCGGCTTCGCATGGCCAGCCGATCCGCTTCCTCGTCCAGCAGGACGGGGCACGGCACACGGTGACGCTGCGCCCAGCCCCCGATCCCTCGGCCCAGGGGCAACTGCACATCGGCGTGCTCGCGGCGACCGAAGTGGTGCGCCAGCCTCTGCTGCAGGGCCTCGCCAGCGGCTTCGGGCAGGCGATCAGCGTCTGCACCTTGCTTGTCACGGCCCTCGTCGGTCCCCTGACGCACGGTCAGGCCCCGCCCGTGTCCGGCGTCGTGGGCATCTACAGCGCTGTGCAGCAGGCGGAGGCGGCCGGCCTGGCGCAGGTTCTGACGCTGGCGGCCATCCTTTCGGCGAACCTCGCGGTGATCAACCTGGTGCCGTTCCCGCCGCTCGACGGCGAGCGCCTGCTGCTGCTCTTCATCGAATGGGTGCGGCGGGGCAGGCGGCTCGATCCGAACCGCGAGGCCATCGTGAACACGATCGGCTTCGCGCTTCTACTCGTCCTGGCCGTGGTTTTGGCGTACCATGATGTCGTACATATGCACGGGA
Source organism: Bacillota bacterium (assembly GCA_021786135.1). Lineage (GTDB taxonomy): Bacteria > Bacillota > Sulfobacillia > JAJZYS01 > JAJYTV01 > JAJZQO01. The sequence continues at coordinate 164 of JAJYNV010000348.1, read as the reverse complement.
GCCTTTGAGCCCGTGTCCTGCGAAGGGAGGCGTCGCCCCACCTCTATGGGGCGCGATATATCATGGCTATGACGCGACGCCCGACCCGCGTCGTGCGGGTGGGCGACAAGCTCAGGATCGGCGGCGACAGCCCGATTATCGTCCAGACGATGACGAAGACCGAC
>JAJYNV010000173.1:5339-6121 GCA_021786135.1 Bacillota bacterium | reverse complement strand
GGTCAGGGATCCGGTGCAGGTACGACAGGGATTCGGCGAACAGGCCGGCACTGAACCCAGGGTTGTGCTCGGCAGCTACCGTCATAAGCTGCGCCTGGGTGTACTTGCCGCTGGCGAGGATCGCGTCGACGTCAAGGAAGTCGCGCGGCGCCCAGCGGTTGAACAGGGCGTCCATTTTCCCGGCTACGGCGTCATCGGGATGAAGCACTGGCCCGATTTCTAGCACGACGGGAGGCCGGGATCGCCAGAAGACGCCGAGGTCGACTTTGCAGCTTCGGCCGGAGTCGTCCATGAGGTCTATCTGGACCAGGTCGTCGGCCCGCAATGTGACGGTTACCTGCAAGCCTTCCCGCTCGTAGGCTGCGATCAGTTCGTCGGCGGCCGCGGCAGGGCTGCCGCGCTCGGCGGTGAACAGATCGATGTCCTCGGACGGTCTAGTGCCCATGCCGTGGACCTCTATCGCGTGGCCGCCGCCAAGGACAAACCCTCGGCTGGCGGCAACATCCAGCCCGATCCGTGCCGCCCGCTCCTGCAGTGGGTCCATCAGGCGGCACGGCGCAGATCGGGGAAGCGCTCCTCCCACAGTTGCCGGACACGTCGAGCCGGCCGGATTTCCTGCCAGTAGCGTCGCAGCAGCCCGGCGTTCAGGTACCGGCGAAAGTGATTCTCGCGACCTTCCTCAAGGATGATCTTGTATGCGGCGCCCCGGTCGTAGTCGTCGTCGAGGTTGAACTGTCGCCGACCGCTCCAGGCGAGCTCGTGCGGGAGTTCTAGTTCGCCGT
>JAJYNV010000173.1:0-5329 GCA_021786135.1 Bacillota bacterium | reverse complement strand
AGGTCGTCTAGCGACTCCGCGACGGCATACGGCCGGACCTGCGCGTAACTGAACGGCGCGCCCGTGCTCTCCATGAGTCCAGTGTGCCCGATCGCCGCTGTGATGGCGCGATCCGTCATGCTGCACGGCGCACCATCGGCCTTGATCGTGCCAGATACGTGCCTAAGTTGCCTCTGCCAAGATCGCCGCAGTCGGTGTCTGCCCAGGTCAGGATCCTCGCGAGCATTGCTGGCTTGCCGGACTCATAAGCCGCCGGTCGTGGGTTCGAGCCCCACCTGCCCTGCTGGCTGTACTGCTGCTTGAAAGGGCATGCTCGGTCTCTTCGTCGGTCCGGATAGTGATGGTCTCGGCCATGCCGCCAGTGTAAGACCTATTGTCTTACGTTTTCAAAGCGCGGAACGTCCAAGTCCGGGGCGGTTGCAGCCAGGCGGTTGCAAGCGGTGCGCGACGGGACCGCGGGCGATCATCGCTCCCAGGGGCAGGCTTGGCGAGACCGCCTTGCTCAGCGAGGTGAGGTAGACGACGCGCCCTTCGTTGTCGCCGGCCAGCAGCGGCGGGGGACAATGCGTGCCGTGGGAAAGCCAGCGGCCGAGGTCGTCTTCGATGACGAACGCGCCTGCCGCTGCGGCAGCTCGTAGTACGTCCTGGCGCCTGTCGGCAGCGAGCACGGCACCGGTTGGGTTCTGGTAGGCAGGCTGGCTGAAATATGCCCGGGCGCCGGAACGGGCGAAGGCCTCGGCGAGGTAGCCGGCAATTACCCCGTTCTCGTCGGCGGGGACAGGAACAGGTCGGATCCCTGCGGCACGTGCCGCTGCCAGGACTCCGGGATACGTCGGCGACTCGACGAGAAGCGGGGCACCGGCCGGGACGAGAGCCCGGCACGCGGCCGACAGCGCACCCTGCCCGCCACTGGTAATGAGCACGTCGCTTGCGTCGATGCCGGGACCTGCCTGCTGCGCGAACCATGACCGGAGCGCGTGCAGGCCCTGGGCCGCCGGCCGGTCCCGCGCATCCGGAAGGCGTGCGGCCCGCGTCAGCGCGGACCGCGGAGCCGGCAGCTCATTTCGGGAACGGGCTGGCCGCCGCTCGCCGGTTGGCTAGGCCAGTCGCCCGGCGGGCCGGACGTCCCACGATGTCTAGAGGGAGCGCGCGGAGAGCTGCTGAATCACCGGAAGCAACTGATTGTGCACGCGCTCGACAGACTTGTGCGGGAGGAGGAACCCTTGGAGCTGCCCTGACGTCTCGGTCACGGTCAGATGGAGCGCGGCAACGTTCTTCTTCAACGGGGCTAGCAGCATCCACTGCTGGGCCACATCACCGCCGAGATCGATCTTGGCAACGCGCTCCCATGGCAGGGTCCAGTGGAAGGGCAAGAGCACACCGGTCGGAAACTTCGGGCTGAATTCCAAGCCGACGGGTCCCATTTTCAAGGTGCCGATGCGCCGACCTTTGGGACGAGGACCGTTCACCATTTCCACGTTCCGGCCGAGTACTGCCCTTTGCACGTTCATGGACATGATGGCTCCCCCCTCCGAGGCCGCCAGTTGGGCACCGATAGGCGGCCGCTGGAAACGGTACATCACGGGACGGCACGCTGCAATCCGCGCCGCGCAGTTGCGCCCGACGTAGTGGTGCATAGCAAAGCAGATGGTCGAAAAGCTGGACCTCGCTCGGCCCAACCAGCGCTGCGGACGGTGGCGTCGGGGGAATCTGAGCATCTATGCTTGCTCGAGGACAGCAGGTGAGTGGCACATGCCCTCGGGGCAGACCTGTGCGACGCAGACGTGAAATGAGCCGTCTTATGCCCCTTGGTAATATCCGCGTCGCACCCAATAAACGTGGTTGTCTCAGTAGCATCCAACAGGCCATTGCGTCCGCAAAGCCGGGCGCGACGATCACCATCGATGCAGGCGAGTACTCGGAACCGCTCTTCGTGGATCGCCCCCTGAGCCTCGTTGCATCTTCTGGCGGCGCGATCGTCGGTTCCAACGCTGGACCCGCGCTGACCGTGGGACCGGTTGACCTGTCCGTGAGCGGCCTGACATTTCGCTGCGGGAAGGCCGATACGCCAACGATACGGATCCGGAACGGACGAGCCACCCTGTTGGACTGCAAAGTGCTGGCTGCATCGGGTTGTGCCGTCGATGTGAGCGGAGGCTCCCTCGCGGCGATTCGGTCGCATTTTTCAGCCGACCGCTGGATCGGCATCGCCGTCTCCGACAACGGCACCCTCGACCTGCGTAGCTCCACGGTTGCCCGCTGTGGGCAGAGCGGCATACGGATCGAGAATGCGACGGCTCGTCTCGACGCCACGCAGCTCGCCGATTGTGGTGGCAGCTGCCTGTACGTGCCCGGATCCGGCCGAGCCAGCCTCATCAGCTGCGATCTCTCTTCGTCCTCCAGCCCGTTGCTCTGGACGGGGCCCGGGGGCACGGTTGAGCTGGAGAATTGCCATCTCCATGACACCTCCGGCGGCGGCATCCTCTGCACGGAGCGAAGCTCGGTCAAAGCCGCGCACTGCCGCTTCGCCGACATCTCCGCCGGTCAACCCGCAGTGGCTGCACGCAGTGGGGCGAAGATCCAGCTGATGCACGGCTCCTTCACGTCCTGCAACTTCGCCATCCGTGCTGAGGGAGGCGCGCACGTGGAGGTCGCCGACTTCGTGGTTGAAGGTGGGCAGGTCTCCATCTTCGACGCTGCCGTGCTGGCGATGCGTGACGGCGTTATTCGCGATCCGGACAACCACGCGCTCACCTGCGAGCGGGGAGTCTGCAGGCTGGACGACGTTTCTATCGAGGCACCTGGATGCCGTGGGTACGTGGTCCACGAGGCACAGGGCGGGGACATCACGCTTCGCAACGTCACGCTTCGAGGTGGCCTGAGCGGTGGGATCGCCGTTTACGGTAAGGCGCTCCTGGAGTCGTGCTCGGTATCGGATGTGCCTGTTGGCATCTCGGTCTGGGATGGACGGCTGACCGCTACCGATCTCGCAGTGAGCTCCGCGGGAGACGGAATCGTGGTGCGCGAGCGATCTGTGGTCCGCCTGGAGAACACGAATGTCCAGGATATTCGGAAATGGGGCGTCTACGTGGAAGGCACCGGGTCGTCTCTCATCGCGCGCTCGCTGCAGATCTCGCACGTGGGCCTCGATGGCATCGCCTTCCAAGGCGGCGGTGACGGGGACGTCGACGGTGTCGTGATTAACGACTGCGGGCGCGATGGCGTCTTGGTGGGAGAGGGATCCAGCCCCCGCCTGCAGTCGCTCGAGGTCCACGGGGCCGCAGGCATGAACGTTCGGGCCTATGCGGGGTACTCCGTTCAGCTGGGAAACGGCGCAGAACCCCTGCGGCCGGCCAGCGCCTCGAGCAGAACCCCGGAGTCGCCGTCTGCCGCAAGCACCGAGGCACTGCTTGCCGAACTCGATGCGCTGACCGGCCTGTCGGGCGTGAAGCGCGACGTGACGGACATGATCAACTTTGTCGAGCTGGAGAGACGCCAGCGCGAAGCCGGGATCGCGACGGAGCCAATCGGCCGGCACGTGGTGTTCTCTGGTCCGCCAGGGACCGGCAAGACAACCGTGGCGCGCTTGTACGCCAAGCTTCTGGCCGCCGAGGGCGTGCTCGCCACGGGTCACCTCAACGAGGTGAGCGCAGCAGACCTCATCTCGCCGAACGTGGGCGGCACGGCCCAGCTCACCACCCAGCAGTTCATGAAGGCACGGGGAGGAGTGCTCTTCGTCGACGAGGCCTACGCACTCGCCCAGCAGGCCGGCGCAGCGGTGGACTTTGGTGCGGAGGCGATCACTGCCCTCGTCAAGCTCATGGAGGACTACCGGTCCGAGGTCGTGGTGATCTTCGCCGGCTACGCGGCGAAGATGGAGAGCCTGCTGGCGACCAACCCTGGCCTGGCGTCCCGCTTCACAAAGATCATCCATTTCGATTCCTACACGGTCGACGAGCTGGTGGAGATCTTTCGTGCTCGGGTCGCGTCGCTGGGCCTGCGGTGCGACGACGGCACGGTGGACGCAGCACGCGCTGCCCTGGCACGGATGGACCGCGGTGCGTCCTTCGGTAACGCCCGCGTCGTACGGGAGATGGTCGACAAGGCCAGGGTGGCGATGGCAGGACGCCTTGCCGGCCGGCCGGCCGCGACGCAGGAAGACCTGATCACCCTTCAGCAATCGGACATCCGCGACGACGCCATCGGGCGCGTCGCCGACGTCTCCGGCCAGGCGGTCGCGGAGCTGCGCGCGGAACTCAATGCCATGATCGGCCTGAGTGGCGTGAAGCGCCAGGTGGAAGATCTGATCGATGTCCTCGCGTTCCAGGCCAGGCAGCGCGAGGCAGGCCTGGAGACCACCCCCATCAGCCCGCACCTGGTCTTCGCCGGGGCTCCGGGCACCGGCAAGACGACAGTGGCGCGCCTGTACGGACGTCTCCTCGCCGCTCTCGGCATGCTCCGTGACGGTCACGTCGTCGAGGTCAGCAGAGCGGATTTGGTCGTCGGGTACGTTGGCCAGACGGCGACCAAAACCACCCAGATGTTCCGTGAAGCGAGCGGCGGCATCTTGTTCGTCGACGAGGCCTACAGCCTCGTCGCAGCCGGGGGAGCGTTCCAGGACTTCGGCCAGGAGACCATCGACACCCTCGTCAAGCTGATGGAGGATCACCGCGGCGACACCCTGGTCATCGTGGCCGGCTACACCGAGAAGATGCGCGAGTTCCTTGCGGCGAACCCGGGGCTCGGCTCGCGCTTCGCGGTGACCATCCTCTTCGAGGACTACTCCGAGACGGAGCTCCTGGAGATCTTCCGCCACCTCGCAACGGCCCACGGGCTCCAGGTCGATCCGGGCGCGGAACCGGCCCTACTGGACCGCTTCGCACGCGGACGGACCGCGCCAAACTTCGGCAATGGCAGGTTCGCCCGGAATCTTCTCGATGAGGCCCGCACGGCAATGGCCCGGCGGCTGCGAGACGTACCGTCCGTCCTGTCCACGTCGGAGCTGACCACCATCACCGCGGCGGACGTCGCGGAGTAGTCACGCTGTGTTGAGCAGCGCCTGGACTCCCGTCACCCCACTCGGGAGGGACCTGCCTAGAGGCTGCGGCCGTCGTCCTAGGTACCTGGCCAATGGCCGCCGAACAGTCTGTACACAGCTTCACCAGTTTCACCTGGCCGCAGTACATGCATCGCTGTGCCGAGTGCCTGCCAGAACCGCGGAAGGGCCCACCGGGCCGGGACGCCAAGGCCATTGATGTCCGCGCAGCCTGCCGGGTCAGCTTCGACCGGGGCTAGCTGCAGCCGGGCAGGGGAGAAATATAGAGCCAAT
>JAJYNV010000137.1 GCA_021786135.1 Bacillota bacterium | reverse complement strand
TGGCCAAACACGAGGGGCCCGCCGCGTAGCGGCGGGCCCCTTCCCTGAGAATGTCCTAGAGGGACGCAAGCTGGTTCGCTGCCCAGCGCTGCGCCAGGGTGACGTGGCCGGCTGCAGCCATGAGCACGTTGGCCCGGTCGGTCTCGCCGGATAGGGCAGACCCTTGCGCGAGCTCCTGGAGCTGCAGGCCGAGATCCTCGAGGTTCTCGACGGCAGACTGGAGCGCCCGACCATCGGCCTCGCCCCAAGGTTCGGAATCCTTCGCCGTGCTGCGCGGGGCATAGGCCTCGTCGAGGTAGCGCAGAATGTCGTTCTCATCCGCGAGCACCTCGTCCGGCTTGCCCTCGCGAGCGATCACCAGCACAGGCACCGTCTCCTGGCCGGAGACCTCGATGACCTCGTGGCGGTCCGCCCGTTTCGCCGGCTGCTCGCGCAGGTTGTAGCTGAGACCGAGCTGCCCGAGACGCAACCGCACGATGGCGCAGTAGGGGCACCCGTGCAGACTGTAGAGCGTCAACTGATCCTGCATGGCCATTTGGTCTCCTTCCCCCTTCGACCCCATCATAGGCCACAGCTCGTTCGCCGTCAGGTGGCGCTGGGCCTATGCAGCACCTGACGCAAGAGGTCGTCGGGGTGGCGGGCGATGAAGTCCCAGGCTTCCGCATCTGCCGGCGTGCGGCTCCAGCCTGCTGCCAAGGCTGCCACACCAGCTGCCTTCGCCGCGACGAGGTCGCTCGGCATGTCGCCGACATAGGCGGCGTCGCAGGCCGAGACCCGAAGGCGCGCCAGGGCGAGCAGGATTCCGTCGGGCGCAGGCTTGGGCCGCGCCACCTCGTCGCCGTCGACGACAGTCTCGAAGAAGCGGCGCAGCCCCGCTTCCTCCAGCGTGATCATCGCCGAGCGGTGGCCCTTGTTCGTGACGAGGCCAAGGCGCAGGCCGCGCGCCACCAGCGTCGACAGGACCGGGCGCACACCCGCGAACACCTTCGCCTCGCGCGCGTAGTGCTGGCGATAGTAGCGATAGAAGCGTTCCATCGCGTCGGGATCCGAGGGTGCCTCGGCGGCGATCAGCTGCCCCTCCGGCGGGCCGAAGAGGCGTCGCACCTCCTCCGGACTGCGCGGCGCACCCCAGACCGGTGCCAGAGCGGCGTTCAAGGCTGCGATGACGAGCGGCAGGGTATCGGTCAGGGTGCCGTCAAGATCGAAGAGCAGAGCCTTCATGGCTCGCGTCTGGTGAGCCGCTCGACTTCCTCGCGGAACCTCTCCGCGTCGGCGAACGCCCGATAGACGGAGGCGAAGCGCACGTAGGCGACCTCGTCGACCTCCTTCAGCCGCTGCATCACCTGTTCGCCGATCCAGCGGCTGGCCACCTCGCCGTCGCTTTCGTCGTGTGCGGCACGGGCGACATCGTCAGCGATCGCCGTAAGCCTAGCCATCGGCACGGGACGCTTCTCGCAAGCCGTCATCAGCCCATGCAGGATCTTCTGGCGGTCAAAGCCTTCGCGGCGCCCGTCCTGCTTGACGACCAGCAGTGGCGCCTCCTCGATCCGCTCGTACGTTGTGAAGCGGCGCAGACACTTGGGGCACTCCCGGCGACGGCGAATAGCCAGGCCGTCCTGTGTGGGCCGGGAATCGAGAACGCGGGAATCCGCGTAACCGCATGCGGGGCAACGCATGCCCCTACGACCTCCCATCGGCAGGTGATCTCGACCGCCGTGCCAAAGTCTCGCAATGAATCGGTTATGTCAAAGGAGCCTCGGTCATGCGCCTCTATTACGACGACTCCTACCTCAGTGCCTTCCACAGCCGCGTCACGAATCGCAGGGAAGATGCCCGCGGCCGTTGGGTGGAGTTGCAGGACACCGCATTCTACCCGGAATCGGGCGGCCAGACGGCCGACCGCGGCTTCCTCGCGGGGGTTCCTGTCGAGGACGTCCAGGCAGACGAACAGGGTCGCGTCTGGCACCTCGTGCGGGGCGACGTCGTGGGCGAGGTGGACGGGCAAATCGACTTCGCTCTGCGCCAGGACCACATGGAGCAGCACGCGGGCCAGCACATCGCCTCCGGCGCGTTCCTCGAGGTGACTGGCAGGGACACGATCTCCTTCCACATGGGCCAGGATGTCTCCACCTTCGACATCGCAGGGCGTACGCCGCCCAGTGCGGAGGAAATGCAGCGGGCGGAGGCACGTGCCAACGAGATTATACGCGAGAACCGCCCGATCACCGTGCGTTGGGCTCAGCCCGACGAGCTCGACACGCTGGGCCTGCGCAAGCCTCCGCAGGTGGCCCCTCCCTACCGCATCGTCGAGGTGCAGGACTTCGACCGCTCGGCCTGTGGCGGCACCCACCCGCGCCAGACGGCGGAGGTGGGACTCATCAAGCTCTATCCAGCCGAGGCCGTGCATGACGGCTTCCGCATCCGCTTCTACGCCGGACAGCGGGCGCGGCTCGACTACGCCCGCCGTGCGCAGGAACTCGACCGCATCGCCGCCCGCGTCGGCGTAGCGCCTCTTGAGGCGGCAGCCACGGTGGAGATGCGCCTCGGAGAACTCGACCGCCTGCGCAATCTCGCCTTGCGCCAGCGACGCCAGCTGCTCGATCTCGAGGCCGATCGCCTGGCTGCGGGAGGCGAGAGCGTCTTCCTCGCCTTCCCCGACCGCGGCCCCGACGATCTGCGGGAGCTCGCGGCCCGCCTTGCCGCGCGCGGCGTGCCGCTGACCGTTCTTACCGGCAGCAAGGACGAACTGGGAGCCATCGTCCTGCAGCGGCCCGCGGGCGACGGGCCGCACCTCGGCGACGCGCTCCGGGCGCTCACCGCGGCTCTGGGCGGTCGTGGCGGCGGCAGCGCCGTGCAGGCGCAGGGTGCTCTGCCGCTATCGGCGGCGACTCTGCTCGCTGAGGCCCAGAAGCGTATCGGCAGCCTCTAGAGCTATAGGACGCCGCCTGCGCCGATCGGCTGCCAGGCAATCCTCCCGTCATGCACCGTAAGCACGAGCGCCGCCGCCCTCCCGTCCTTGGGACTCGTGGCAGAACCGGGATTCACGAGCCATCCCGCCCCGCGCCGCTCAAGCAGGCGACGGTGGCTGTGGCCGAACACGACGACGTCCGGCTGTGGCTGGAAACTTCGCCAGGCACGCTCGGGCGTGTCCGCTCCGGGGCCCAGGTGGCCGTGCACGATCCCGACCGAGACACCTTCGACCCAAAGGACGATGCTCTCAGCCAGCGGCAGGTCGAGATCCCGGTTGCCTCGCACGGCGTAGACCGGCGCACGCACCGCCAACGTCTCCAGTGTCGCCAGGTCGCAGACATCGCCCGCGTGCAGCACGAGGTCCGCCGCGCTCGCCGCCTCGAGCAGCCAGGGCGGCAGACGATGGCGTGGCCCGTGCGTATCGGCCGTGACGAGGATGCGCATCTCACTCCCCGCGCAAGGCGAGACCGGGGTAGCCGTGCTGACGCAGCACCTCATAGGCGGCGACCGCGACAGCGTTGCCCACGTTGAGCGAGCGCACCCCCGCGCGCATCGGCAGGCGCAGCAGGCGACCGGGATGGGCGGCGATGATCTCGGGCTCGAGTCCCTGGCTCTCCCGACCGAAGAAGAGCCAGGGGTCGTCCCCGAACGCGACGTCGCCGAACGGGCGCCCGTGGGCCGAGAAGAGCCAGTACTCCTCCGGCCCCGGCAGCAGCTCCTCGAGCGTCTCGTGCACATGGAGGCGAACCTGCGGCCAGTAGTCGAGGCCTGCGCGCCTCAGATAGCGATCCTCGAGCGAAAACCCGAGCGGCTTGACGAGGTGCAGGTCGGCACCTATGGCTACCGTGGTGCGTGCGATGTTTCCCGTGTTCTGGTGGATCTCGGGATGGACGAGCACGATATGCAAGCTCTCTTGCCCCCTGATGCGATGCTGGTTCAAGGTTGGCGCTGCACCCCGCAGCCTCCTGCCAGTCGCTGCAGGACTTGGGCCCACGAGGGCCGAAGGGCTCACGGCCAATCCAGGAAAGCAGGGATGATCCTGGACCTCACCGACCTCCGCATCTTCCGCGCCGTTGCCGAAAGCGGGAGCTTCAGCCGCGCGGCACAACTGCTCTTTCTTGCCCAACCGACCGTAAGTCATCGCATGGCCGCGCTAGAGCGCGAGGCTGGAACCGGGCTCTTCACCCGCACCGGCAGGGGCGTCCACCTGACACCGGCCGGAGTTCTCTTCCTCGGCTACGCGCGCTCCGGCCTCGACAGCATCGACCAGGGCCGCCGCTCGATCGCGCAGTACCTCTTGGGTCGCAGCGGCTCGCTCGCCCTGGGCTGCGCAGCGTCGGCCGCCACCCACATTCTGCCGCAGGTGTTGCGCGGCTATATCGCCGCCCATCCGGGCGTCGACGTGCGCGTGCGCACCGGGCGCTCCGTCGAGGTTCTGGCCCTCCTGGCCGCGCGGCAGGTAGACGTGGCGCTGGTGCGGCTCGAGGTGCACCAGGTCGATCTCACGGCAGAAGTGGTGCTGCGCGAGCCGATCTGTCTCGTGGCGCCGCCCGACCATCCCCTGGCACGGCGCAAGGAGCCGCTCCGCGCCAGCGATCTGCAGGGGGCATCTCTCCTCACCTACTACCGCGAAAGCGACTTCTGGGCGCAGGTCTATGGCACGGCGGAACAGGTGGCCGGTCCCATGCACCGCGCGATGGAGCTCGATTCTCTCGATGGCGTCCGTTCCATGGCCCTTGCGGGCCTTGGCCTCGCCTTCCTTCCCTATACCACGGTGCAGGCCGATATCGTCCAGGGCAGGCTCACGAGGCTCGAGGTCACAGACATCTCCTTGCCGGATCGGATAACTGCGATCGCCCGGCGCGGCGACACACCGTTCGTAGGTCCGGTGGCCGAGATCTGGACAGAAATCGCTCGCAGCTATGGCCAGAGCGTAGGCTAGGACCCCGCTCGACAGCGTCCGCCCCGCCTGCTATCGTGGCAGCATGCATCGCGTGCGGGTTCATGGGCTCGTGGCTCTGCTCCTCGCGCTGTCTTTGGCTGCGCCGGCCGCCGGCGCAGCGAGAAAGGCAGCGCCTCGTTCGCTGCCCGACGCGGGCCCGATCGTGCTCGTCTACCACGGTATCGGGCCGAAGAAGCCATTCTGGGTCACGCCGCAGCAGCTCGCGGGTGACCTCAAGTACCTGCGCGACCACGCCTATCATTTCGTGACGCTGCAGGCGTTTGCCGCCTATGAGGAGACCGCCGCCCCGCTGCCGCCCCGCGCCGTCCTCCTGACCTTCGACGACGGCGTGTCATCGGTCTATCAGTACGCCTTGCCGCTCACGCGCAGCCTGCATATCCCGGCCGTCGCATTCATCATCGGCCGCAGGCTTGGCCTGCCCGGGTACATGACGCCAGGCCAGGTCAGGCGGCTATGGCAGAGCGGCCTCTGGTCGATCGAGGCGCACACCTATGACATGCACAGCTACCGGCAGGGACAGACGGGCTACGCGGCCGACCTCGTCAACCCGTTGCCTGGTCAGACCCCTGCGGCCTTTGCCCAGGAGATCGAACTCGACGTCCAGGCGGAGGCGAACACCTTCCGAGCGATCGGACTGCCGCAGCCGACCGCCTTCGCCTTTCCGTTCGGCATCTACGGCCCAGAAGCCGTCGCCGTCCTCCACCAGACCTATCCCCTGCTCTTCGACTCGACGCCCGAGCTCGCCGCACCGCACATGGTGGTGATCGGACGCGTCGACGCCACCTCCGATCCCCTCGGCGTCATCCTCTCACGCTACGTGCCGCGGCGGTGACGCCGCCCCCGGACCTGCCCAGAAGATTTCCCGAGGCGGTCAAGGGATCTGGGGCCATGTGATGTTGCGCCAGACCCGGCCGCCGTCCTTCGTCTCGAAGATGCCGGCTGGCGTCAGGAGACGGGCCGCCCGCGCCGAGAGCGCGTCCAGGGACTGCAGGTACGAGCTGCCCGAGATCACAGGCGGCAGGGAGGTCTGTCGCCAGCCGCCTGTCGTCGACCGCACATCGATGCGCTCCGGCTGCTTTGGTCCCTGGAGAGTCAGCCTGAGCCAGAGATCGCCTTGCCGGTCCACCGCCAGCTCCGTGATCTCATAGGGCTGCTTTGCCACCTGCGGCAGGGCGATCGGGTGCCAGCTGCGGCCACCGTCAG
>JAJYNV010000081.1 GCA_021786135.1 Bacillota bacterium | reverse complement strand
AAGTCTAGATGGGGCTTATTGGATGCATGCTTCGCCGCGAAACCGGCGGGTAGACAGAACGCAACTGGCGGTTCTTGACAAGCGTCAGCAAATCCGTTAGCAAACGCAAGACCCGGCCTCGCACGTCGCGGGACCGGATCCCTGAAAAACCGCATTGTGAAGCCAAAAATCTTGGTGGAGGCGAGGGGATTCGAACCCCTGACCTATAGATTGCGAACCTATCGCTCTCCCAGCTGAGCTACGCCCCCACGACGCAAAGAGTATGATAGCGCGCGCTCTCGAGAGCGTCAAGGCGTCGAGGCGAGCAGTACTTGACTGCCATCGTGCGCCATATTATCTTCATCACAAAGAAACTTTCATACGAAGAGATCTGGAGGCGTATGTCGTGCCCGAGGACGAGCGGGACCTGATCCAGGCCTACGACCGCATGTTCCCATCGCTTATACGCAACCTGCTGCAGCATCTCACCCGTGAGGCGCGCCTGGCGGGCCTCACGCTTGCGCAGTTCTATCTCCTGCGCCAGTTGCGGAGCGAGGGACCCTGGACAGCAGCGCAGGTAGGCGACGCGCTCGGCATCACCTCGGGACCGGTCAGCAGCCTGACCAAACGCATGATTGCGCAGGGGCTCTTGCGCAGGCGCGCGGATCAGACGGATCGCCGCGTTGCCTGGTTCTCTGCGGCACCGCGCGGCCTGGAGCTTCTCGCAGCGACCGAGCTGCGTCTTCAAGATCTCTGGGGCCGCGTCATCCAGGAACTCGGCGTGGGAGATTCAAGCGACCTTCTGGAACTGCTGAACGGTCTCGCTGCGATTCTTGGACGCATGCACCCGGGCCACGAAACGGGGGCGACTGAACCTTGAACCCTACGCGCGTCAGCCGCCTGATTGTCCGCCTGCGCTGGCCCATTGTAATCGTCTGGCTCGCGGCGGCCATCTTCACCGTGGCATTCCTGCCCCAGATCAGTACGGTGGTCGCCCAGCAGGATGCCATCAGTCTGCCAAAGAACGCGAGCTATGAACAGGCCAACAGGCTCATAGCGCGCATCGATCCCAAGCATCCACAGAAGAGCAGCATGATTGTGGCGATCGTACGCAAGGGTGGCCTTACCGCCGCCGACCAGCGTTTCTTCCGCAAGCAGCTTGTGCGCCTCGCCGGCAAGACCTCGAAGAGCGGCATCAGCTTTGTCCAGGACCAGTGGACCGTGGCGTCCAACGCTTCGTCCGCCTTCGTGAGTCGGGACCGCTCGACGGAAATAGCCGTCGTGGGGTTCCGCGCGTCTGACGTCAACCCTGGCACCGCCCGAGCTCTGAAAGAGGTGGAAAGTTCGTTCCGCGGCAGTCCTCCAGGACTGCGCATCTACTACACAGGCGATGTTCCGATCATGCAGGACAACATTCGCATCTCTCAAGAGGGTGTGAACCGCACGGCCGCCGTCACGGTGGCCCTGGTGCTGATCATCCTGGTCGTCGTGCTACGCTCTGCGCTCGCTCCGCTGGTCAACCTGTTCACCATAGGAGTTTCCTTCCTGATCACGTCCGGCGTGGACGCTTATCTGGGCCGGTTCGGCCTGCCGCTCACGACCTTTACGCAGACCTTCCTGATCGCGGTTCTGTTCGGTGCGGGCACCGATTACGCGATCATCCTGTTGAACCGCTTCCGCGAGGAACTGCAGCGCAATCACGAAAACGTTGAAGATGCCATCGCGCGTACCTTTGCAGGTGCCGGGCGCACCGTACTCTTCAGCTCGCTCACCGTGCTGGTGTCGTTCGCGACGCTCTACTTCGCGGAGTTCAGCCTATACCGCTCGGGAACTGGTGTCGCCATCGGCATAGCCGTGACACTCCTGGCCTGCCTCACGCTGATACCTGCCCTTATGGCCATCTTCGGCCGGAAGCTCTTCTGGCCGCGGCCGCCCAAGACGGGTGAAGTCACGCGCCCCCTGCGTCTGTGGAACTTCAGCGGGCGCCTTGCGACCGCTCACCCCTGGTGGACTGCGCTCGCCCTCGTCGCGGTGTTGACGCCGATCGCCCTGCTCTACACTGGTCAGCGTTCCTTCAATACCCTGCACCAGATACCGCAGGCGACCTCGGTGCAAGGATTCCACGCGGTGGCGCAGAGTTTTGGCGAGGGCAAGGTGATGCCGGCCCAGATTGTCCTCGAGACGAGCGCCAATCTGCGCACGCCGCAGGGCCTCGCGACGATCGACCAGATATCGGCCGCGCTGGCGGCCCGGCATGGAGTGACTGCTGTGGACAGCGCCGCATGGCCGCTGGGCAAGCCGGTCGCGGAGTTTACGCTCGCGACCCAGACTGGCCGTGTCGCGTCCGGCCTAGGCGCGGCCGTGCAGGGAGCCAGGACGCTTGCCGGCCAGCTCGGCAAGGCCGGCAGCGACATGCAGGCGGCGGCTGCCGCCGGCAACAAGCTCCATTCGGCTGCTGAACAGCTGCTGCGTTCCACGCCCTCGCTGCAGAGCGGTCTCCTGGCCTTCGGGCAAGGGGCCGGCAAGATCGGTCGGGCAGCTCGTCAACTGGAGAGCGGTGCCGCCTCGCTCGCACAGGGCACGTCACAATTGTCCGGGGCTGTCCAGTCGCTCGCCCAGGGCAGCGGCAAGCTGGCCGCAGGCATCCAGGAGACAGCAACCGGCAGCGCGTCGGTGTCTCAGGGTGCGTCGACGCTCAGTCAGTCGGCAGCCCAGCTGTCGCAGGCGGCGCAGAGTCTCAGCCAGGCCATCGCGGCCTGGGCGACCGCCCATCCCGGAATTGGCCAGTCGCCGGACTGGCAGGCCATCGTCGCCACGGCCACAGGGCTCGACCAGGGTCTCGAGCAGACGAAGACCGGTGCCGCAAACCTGGCTGAGGGTGCGTCGGGCATCAGCAGCGCGACGGCCGGGTTGAGCACGTCGGCCCAGCAACTGGCCCAGGCCGTGACTGGCCTGGCGCAGGCCGGCGCGACTGCAGCCAAGGGTGCCCAGAGCCTCGCCACAGGCGCCTCGAGGGTAGCGGGCGGCATGACGGAACTCGCCGCGTCGGCACCGAAGCTGTCAGCAGGCACCGGTACCTTCGCGAAGTCGAGCACCGCGCTCGCCTCAGGTCTTGTGCAGGCCACGCAGGGTGCCCAGAAACTCGGCCCCGGGTTGTCCTCGGCTGCCAGCGCGGCGGGAGAGATCGGCAGCGGTGTGCAACAGGCCCAGCAGGACCTCGCCAACATGTCGCAGGGTGCCGCGAGCGCAGGCTTCTACCTGCCCGCGTCGGCGCTCGGCGACCCGGAACTCAAGCGCGCCATGGAGAGTTACATCTCCCCCGACGGACACGTCGCCTCATTTACCGTCGACCTTGCCGCCAATCCCTACTCCTCGGAGGCCATTGACGAGATGCCGGTGCTTCTAAGCGCGGCGCAGCACGCGCTGGCGACAAGCCCGGTCGACCACGGCAGCCTCTATACCGGGGGACAGACGGGCCTGCAGGAGAACTTGAGCGCGATCTCTGCCCATGACTTCCAGCAGACGGCGATCCTGGTGCTGGGCGCGATCTTCCTGCTGCTCGTGATCCTGTTCGGATCGGTCGTGATCCCGCTCTATCTGATCGCATCGCTCTACGCCACCTACTACGTGGCCATGGGGCTCGGCCAACTCCTGTTCGTCGACCTTCTGCATCACACGGGCATCTACTGGGTGTTGCCATTCTTCGTGCTGCTGCTTCTCGTTGCCCTTGGGGTGGATTACGCCATCTTTCTGATGTCGCGCTTCGAGGAGATGCTGCGTGAGCGCATGACGCCGCAGCAGGCGATCAGGACAGCGATGGACCGCATGGGGCATGTGATCCTGTCAGCCGCGGTGATCATGGGCGGCACGTTCGGCTCGATGGTCGTCTCGGGCGTCACCAGTCTCGAGGAGATGGGCGTCGTGGTCGTCATCGGCCTGTTTGTCTACACGTTGGTGCTGCTCGGATTCTTCGTGCCGGCGGCGACCGCCATTGTCGGCTGGGGTCTGCGCTGGCCCCTGCCGAGCCGTCGCCCGAGGGCGCTCAGATCGCGGCACCGCCGGCGTCACAAGACAGGACGCAAGTTCATACCGGCGCCTGATGCGGACTGACTGTCAGGTGGGTAGACGAAGGCCTCGATAGCCGTAGCCATAGCGCCAGTCTCTGTTGCCGCCCTTTTCGGAGCGGTGCCCTTGGTGAACCGGCATAGCCATCTTGTACCTTCACCCCCCGCAGAACCCGGCGTGCCGATTCCCGGCACCGGGCTCCCCGATCTCTCGCGTTACACCGTCCTGTGCACCAGCTTCGGCCCCGGCAGGGTGAACCACGGGTGTCGCGTCCACCTGACCCACGTCCTCGCACCGCGCTGACTGCGTCCCTCCAGTGCGTGTTTCCACAGCTTGTACACTTCCCGCCAGACTACGCGGAGCTTTTCGCTTGCGTACCAGACACTGAAGTACTGGTAGAAACCCTGGAGCTTCTGCGTCAGTGCGGCCTGCTGGTCCTGAGGCCGGTCGTGCATGTGCTGCTGCAACCATTCCTTTACCTCCGCAAGGAACTTCCGCACGCTCTTCGGCGACGGGATGCGCACGACCGCCATGCGGCCCTTACGGTCCGTACCGAGGTGGTGACGGAATCCAAGGAAGTCGAAGTAGTGGGGGTGGCTTTGCCCACTCCGCCAGTGCTTCCGCCCAAAGGGCAGCAGGTGCGTCTTTTCTTCGGCGAGCGTGAGGTTGAACTTCGCAAGCCGCTTTGGCAGAGCCTTTGCGAACTGCTGTGCGTCCATCTCGCTCTGGAAGAGAACGACGAAGTCATCGGCGAAGCGGATCAGTGTCGCCTTGCCCCCGCAGCGCGGGCGCACAACCTTCTCGAACCAGAGGTCGAGGGCGTAGTACAGGTAAACGTTGGCAAGCACTGGAGACACGGGCCCCCCCCTGGGGGGTTCCTTGCTCCGGTGTTGTCACCTGCTCGTGGTCGAGGATTCCAGCGCTCAACCACTTGCGGATGAGGCGCAGGATCCACGGGTCGCCGATCCGAAGTGCGAGCATGCGCATCAGCCAAGCGTGGTCCAGCACATCGAAGAACGAACGGATGTCCGCCTCGTAGACGTACTGTGCCCCACCGAACATCACCCCGTTGCGCACTGCCGCCAGCGCCTGATGCGCTGTCCGGCCGGGCCTGAACCCGTAGGAGCAGTCCAGGAAGTCCGCCTCGTAAATGGCCGATAGGATGCGAGCGACCGCGCTCTGAAGCAGGCGGTCCTCGACAGTCGGCACCCCTAATGGACGAAGCTTCGATGGATTGCCCGCCTTGGGTATGTAGACCCTGCGCACGTGCGGTGCCCGGTAGTACCGCCGCTTCATCCCTTCGACCAACCTCTTCAGGTTGTCGTCGAGATTCGCCGCGTACTCCTCGGCTGTCGCGTGATCGACTCCAGGGGCTCCCTTCCGGTTGAGCCTCTGCCAGGTGTCACGGAGGAAATCCTCCGTGAGGTGGTGGGCCAGTGCGCCGAACCGGCATGCCGGGTCCGCCTTGGCCCTATGCGCGATGCGTTCCAGTCCCTCGTTCATCGGTGATCTCCTTCTGCTGCGGAGCCGATTGCGGTCCTGGATCGCTGAGACCGGCCCCCCCTTCCCCATGTACTGGGCTCTCCCCAGCTCGGAGTACTATGAGTGGCCCCGACTCCTCCCGGCGCTTCCGCCGCCCTTCGGTTTATCCTGTCGGGTTGGGCGTACACGCTTGCGCGCGACTCCGGGAGGCCTCCCGGATACCTGTGCTGTCTCGATTTCTGCCGTGCCGCGGTCTTTGACCCCGCCGAGGTCTCCGGTGCTCTTGCCATGACGAGCACCTACTCTTGCCTTCCGGTATTTCGGACACCGTCGGCCCTCGGATAATCTAGTAACGAGGCTGAATCCCCTCGCCCTTTCGGGCTGCGGCCTGGACATCGCGCTGCCTACGCTTACTCGCCAGCCTCGCGACTGACGAGCCAAGGCTCGCTTCCCTGTGGGTGGCTAGCCCTTGCAGGGGCGGGAATCTCACCCGCTCAAGACAACCGGCTTACCCGGCGCACCCGAAAACGTAGTCAGACGTATTCGCGCCCGCCGCTTTCTTTCGGTGTCTTACCGTGGGCTTGCGCCCTTCCTGCTTCGACCAGACGGCGCGCAAAGCG
>JAJYNV010000394.1:3287-6154 GCA_021786135.1 Bacillota bacterium | reverse complement strand
GGAACCTCAAGTGCCACCCGAACTGGTGGCACACGTTGGCGAGCTCACGAGAGCGGCCTTTCTGGACGAGGTAGGGCCCCGGGCATGCGATGCGCTGTTCGTGTTCGGAGGCACGGATCCCGGCCACTGGCGGACGGCCTTGCGGGCCTACCGCCTCGGCTACGCACCGCACATCGTGGTAACAGGAGGCGTGAAGCCTGGGGCGCTGAAGCATCCGGGCTGGATCTGGGGGGACACGCCGGAATCGCGCGTCATCCTGAGGGAACTGGTCAGGGGCGGCGTGCCCAAGGATTGCATCTCGTGCGAGGACCGATCCCGCAATTCGCTTGAGAATGTGCGCTTTGCGCTGGACGTCTTCGACTTCTCGAGGATCCGGAGCCTCATGTTCGTCGGCAAGAGCCTCGGCGCCGGGCGGCAGCAGGCCACGCTCGCCAAATGGCTCGGGGTCGGCATCGACATCGTTCCCTACACGTTCGACGCCGTGGTGCGCGGAGTGCTGATTGACCGCCGCGCATGGCCAGAGACAGCCGTCGGGCGCGCCCGCGTCTGGGGCGAATATCTGCGCCTGCGCGTCTACGGCGCACGGGGCGACATCGAGGATCGCGCCCCGAGATTGGGCGAGCTTGAGGCCTACGTGCAGCCCTACTTGCGTGGCGGCCCTCCCTGAGAGGATGTGGGGCGTGAGCAGGCCATAGGTGCACCGAAGCGATGGCTCCGGCATGCCTGGCCGGCGCCGGTGGGGAAGAGGCGCCTCGGACGGAAGCGAGGGTGACGGGGTTGCGCGAAGGCACGCGGCGCGTGGCCACGGCGTTGGCCGCGGCGGTCATTCTTCTGGGGGCTTCGTTTGGAGCCAGCGCGAGAATTTCGGGATCGCTCGGGTCCCTTGTCAGGTCCACCCGGCGCGACGGCCTGCTCGCGTCGCTGACAGCGGTGGATGTGCCGGAGTACGGCATACCGGGCGTCAGCGTGTACAGCCTCAAGTACTGGAGCCGAGGAGTCCTGGTGCAGGGATATCTCGACGTGCCTTCGGGCAAAGGCCCGTTCCCCCTGCTCGTGCTCCTGCACGGTGGCTGGCTCTACGCCGAACCCTATCATCACGACAATTACGCCGGCCCCTTGTGGGCCTCCGACTCACCTGTCACCGCATCGCAGTGGGCTTCCTACAAGGCGATCGTCTTCCTGCCCAACTACGCGGGCTATGGGCCGAGTGACGGCACGGTCCAGACGCTCGGACCAAACGCCTCGGATGCGCTGAATGGCATGGCGGCCCTGCGGCAAATCTGCGGTCTCAGGATCAAGGCGCATGCCACGTACCTTCTGGGCGAGTCCATGGGTGGAGGTGTGGCCGTCTACTTGGCCGAGCGAGACCAACACCTGCGAGGGGCGGTGCTCTTCAGCCCGGCGCTCTTCAACAGTCCGACGTGGGCCACGCAGGCCTACGACGTGCACTTGCCGATTCTCATCATCGCGGGCACGCAGGACACCACCGTGTTGCCGGAGATCGCCCAGTGGACCGCCCAGATTCTGAGCGTTCGCGACAAGCACGTCCAGCTGGTGTTCGTGGGCGGCGGGCATGTGCCGCTGGCAGCCGGGTGGGGCACGATGCTATCGTGGTATGCCCGGCACGGGCTGACACTTGTGCAGTCGCTGAGCACCCGTGCCCCGCGCATCGGGATGTGCGACGCGCGCCCGTGACCTCGGGCCCATGGCGCCCCTGGATGCGCACGGCCGCCGGGTGGCAGGCGGCTGACCGCTGTCTTGCGTTCCGCCGCCGGCCTAGGGCGGGACGATTCCGGCATGGCACGGTTGGCGAGGGACAGGCGGCCACCTTGGCCCTACAATGGAGTCAAACCGGTTAGGAGGGGACCTTTTTGCGCGCTGCACTTCTGGTCATCGACGCGCAGCAGGAGTATTTCGCCCCGGTGGGCGGACTGGTGGTCAAGGGCGGGTCCGAGGCCATCGCCAAGATTCAGGATCTCCTGGCGGCCTTTCGCGCCGCGGGCCTACCGGTTCTCCATGTCGTGCACGAGGCTCTCGACCCTGACGCGTCAGACTTCCGCGCCGGTTCCGAGGGTGTGAAGATGCATCCCGACCTCACGGTCCTTCCGGGCGAACCTGTCGTGAAGAAGCATTACCCAGGGGCTTTCAGCCAGACCCCGCTCGAGGCGTACCTGCGCCGGGCAGGCGTGGACGCGGTGGTCATCACGGGCTTCCAGACCCAGCACTGCTGCGACACGACAACGCGCCAGGCGAAAGAACGCGGGCTGCGGGTCCTCTTCACCTCGGACGCCACCGCCACGCGGGATCTCCTCCTGCGCGGCGAGAAGGTGCCGGCGGAAGAGGTGCAGCGCGGCACACTCGCCGCGATGACGGGCTTCGCCACGATCGTGTCGGCTGCGGAGGTGCGGCAGGAACTGGGCTTCTGAGCTGCCGTACAGCAGGAAACGAGGCGCGACCCCGTGGGGGCCGCGCCTCGTTTTCGCGCGCCTGGAGCTCCTGGCTCGGGAACTGCCTCCGGAGCGAACTTGGCCCGCGAGGGCGATGTTCACGAGGCAGGCGAGCACCACCACGACGGCGAGAGGCACGTAGGGCGTCTGGTGGCGGGGCTGGGGGCTGTCCAAGGCGCGTGAGGCGAAGTCCTCCGATTGGGTGGAGTGATCAGGTGGTAGAACGCCCCCGTCAGGGAGTCGGGAAGAAGAGCGCCCGCGGAATGAGACGCCTCGCGTTCGAAGTCTCCTCGCCCAGGGTGGCCGCGCCCTAAATACCGGCGAAGGAGAAGAAGCCGAAGACGCTCGCGAGCGCGACGGCCGAGAGGCCGCTCTTACGCGAAGGGCTGCGGCGTGAGCCTGTGGGCCCCGCCCCTGGCA
>JAJYNV010000394.1:0-3277 GCA_021786135.1 Bacillota bacterium | reverse complement strand
GAGGAGCACGATCGAGACGCCCTCGAAGACCATGGTGACGCGCCGACAGATGTTCGTCGCGGAAGGCGAGGAGCCAGATGATACGCCTGCCACCAGCGCCGGCACGATCCATGGCAGCTGGACGCCGAGAAGGCCGAGAAAGGTCTGGAAGAAGGCGCCGAGCTCTACCATGAAAGCGCGGCTGTCTCCCAGATGCCGAGCTCGCGGCGCAGACCACTCACACAAGCTCTTCCTTGAAGGTCCGTATCGAGGCGTGCCTCTTCGCTTGTCCTCGTCCTCAGGCGCCGCCGGACAGCGTGTCGAGATCGAGGTGCATCGAGACGACCCAGTTCGGCTGGTCGACGATCTCCGAGATCTTGAGGTCGCCGGCGACCGACGCGAGAAGATAGGCGTCGATCGGATCGAGTCCAGCCCGGCGCCCGACCTCCTCCACCATGCCCAGCGTCGCGTCGCGCGCCGCCTGGAAGAGGTCCGGGCCGATGCCGGTGGTGACGAGGGCCCGCCCGGAGCGCAGGGAGACGGGATGGGTCTCGAGCATGGGGAAGCGCAGCCGCCGCTGCTTGAGCAGGTGGACGCGCAAAGTGTCTCGATCGCGGTGCCGCAAACCTCGCCGTCGCCCTGGGCCGCGTGCGTGTCCCCGAGCGAGAGCAGCGCACCCTCGACGGCCACGGGCAGGAAGAGCGTCGCCCCAGGGGTCAGGTGGCGAATGTCCATGTTGCCGCCCTGGGCACCTGGCGGGACGATGGGGTGATCGCCGAACGCCGCTGGCGCAAGACCGATCGTGCCGATGAACGGCACCACGGGGAGACGAAGTCCCGGCAGGATCTCGGCTCGGCTCTCTCCCACCCGCGAGATGCGCAGGTGCGGCTCCTTGAAGACATCGGCGAGCAGTCCGAAGCCTGGAATGTTGGCCGTCCAGCCCCAGGTATCGAGATCGACCGAGAGGATCTCGACCACCAGGGCATCGCCCGGTTCCGCCCCGCGCACCTCGACTGGTCCCGTGACTGGATTGACGCGTGCGAAATCGAGGGCGGCGACATCCGCCACGGTGGCGTCCCGTCCGAACTGGCCGCCGGACGCGTTCGCCACCTCCAGACGCACCGTGGCGCCGGCATCCACCACAGCCCGTGGCCTCTCCTCACGGTTCCACGTGAAGTGCGCCGCATCGCGCGGAATATGGAACGACTGCAACGACCCACCTCCTCCAGGCAGATTGCGCCCACTTTCGCCAGGGTGAAACGAAGTCCTTTGTCGGATGTCGGAATTGCATAAGAACCTGTCGCGCATCATGGATGGTCCCTAGGATCCAGCGGAACCGTGACCCGATCTACTTACGGGCCGGGAGCGATGGGGCCGTTTGGTCCTACTTTCGTCCGAGGGGCCATGACTGCGAGGGATCCACGCGACAACCGCAAACTTGGCTTTCAGAGGGAGCGGTCTTTGGGGGGTGCTGCGACTTGGACTTCGCCTTCCATGGCAGCGCATGGGATCTCTGCATGGTGCGCTTCGACGAGGCCTTGGCGACAGCGCTCGAAGCGGCCGGTCACCGGCGCGTTCAGATCTCTGAGCGTGGTGCGCGGGTGGTCCTCGTGCATGTGGACCCGCTCGCGCCCAAAACCTACCACCGTCCGGACAGCGCCGTCAGCGTCGTCGCCCTGCTCAGACAGGCTCGCCCGCCTGAGCACCTCGACGATTTCGCGCACCAGTGGCTCCTGCGCTCGCTTGCCAGTCTCGTCATCGTGGTGGCCGGCGCCGAGGAGGCGCCGGACATCTACGTGCGCTCCACGGACCGCACGCTGGAACGCATCGCCGCGCCGGCCTGGAGCCCGAGACTCTTCCATCAGGTCGTCGACCGCGTGCGGCTCGTGGACGTAAGACTGGTGCTCGACAACATCTTTGACCGCGATCTTGAAGCGGAACTCCGCGACGGGGGGAGCGCCCTGCCACCGATGCGGCGCGCCGCACACGCACTGGCGCGGGCGGGGGGACTCGCCTCGGGTCCCCCGCCTGGCGATTACCTGTCACATCAAGATCGGCGGCATCTCGAGCGGGTCTTCCAGGGTAGCCGCCGGTCCTACGGCAACCTGAGCGTGCGCCAGGATGAGCGCAGGTTCTGGATGTCGACGAGCGGCGTCGACTGGCTGCATCTCGAGGTCGTGGGCCGGGACATCGAACTCGTCAAGGGATACGATGCCACGAGCCGTGCCCTGCTGGTCTCGATACCGCCTGGCGTTCGCCCGCACCGGGTATCCGCCGACGCCCTGACGCATCACCTCATCTACGGCGCCCATCCGGAGGTAGGCGCGATCGTGCACCTGCATCTCTGGATCGATGGCATACAGGCGCTGGCACCGGATTACGCGCGCGGCAGCCTCGAGCGGGCGCAGTCTGTGGCAGCGCTCGTGCGGGCGTCCGAGGACCCTGTGCATGCGGTCATCGGCATCGAGCGCCATGGCCTGATCGTGACCGGCGAGGACCTGGACGAGATCCTGGCCCGCCTGGCCCGCGGCTCCGTTGTGCCAGTGCCTGCGGCTGGGCCACGTCAGTTGGTCTAGGCGGCGATTCGCCGCACGCTGGGCAGGGCGAGCAGTAGCACGAGCGCGGCGGCAAGCGCCATCAGAGCAGCGTAGCCGTAGGCGTAGGCTGCGCCGAGTGTGTAGAGTAGGCCCAGCATGAGATTTGCGATGAGGAGGCCGACGGCCCGCGCCGCAGACAGCGAGCCGAAGCCGCGCCCGGCCGCGCCCTGCGGACCGAGCATGGCGATCAGGGACGGCTCGAGGGTCTCTACGCTGGCGAGGGCGAAACCGATCAGGACGATACCTGGGAAGAGCAGCGGCAGACCGAGATGCAGGATATAGGAAGCGGCGATGACGGCCGATCCGAGACCCGCCGCAAGGTAGCCGAAAAGGGCCAGATTGCGGTAGCGCACGGCGAGGGTGCGCCCGAGCCAGCCGCCGAGAAGGTAGCCGGTGACGGGCGGAAACACCCTGCAGCACCAGGAATGCAGCCACGCCGGCCGCGGGTGCATGCAGGCCGTGGGCGATGCTGAGGATCGGGAAGCCAACACTATAGGAACTGAAGCCGTAGAGCGCCGCGGCGACGAGCAGCGTACGCAGTCCCGCCGCGGGGCGATTCGAAGCATCGGTCGCTGGCCGTGCAGGCGATGTCTGTGGCAGCTCGCTGGTGCGGCTGAGAGCGAAGGTGGACGCTGCCAGAGGCAAGACGGTCGCGAGGAAGACCCAGCTCCAGGCGAGATGCCCGAGCACAGGGTCCTCGG
>JAJYNV010000389.1 GCA_021786135.1 Bacillota bacterium | reverse complement strand
CTACAACATGAACAGGCCCCACAGCGCACACGGCTGGCTCACCCCGGTCGAGTTCGTCGAGGCCTGGCTCCACCGACAGGCACACCAACTCGCATAGCGGGTGGCTCAACCATCGGGGTCCCCTCAAGGCCAGCTCAGGCACCCACGAAAGCGTCACAAGACCCTGAATTCCGAAGAGCCTGGTTCCCTCGATTGGAGCCACTGCTTCCACGTCGGCCGCTGGTGGCGATGCCACTCGTGTCACCATGAACGCAATATGGTTGACCAGCGCGCTTGGACGGAACCGCTGGCGGTTTCCCCGGTCCAGTCGATCACTACCGCCTTCGTAGCCTCCGATGGAGGATCACCTGCCAGGCCAGAGACGTGAAGACGGGTCCCCTTCCGATCGGACGGACCTTCGATGTCCAGGACAAGGAACGTCTGGCCGGCGGTGGCCCCCGCGTCGAGGACGTTGCCACAGCTGGCACGATGACCCCAGCTGCTCGAAACTGCCTCCCAGTACGGCCAGCAGATGGCCCTGAAGGAACACCACCGACACCTATCTGGTCCCGGTGCTGCGGACGTGACGAGGTCACCAGCAGCGACGTCCTGGTTGAACTGATTGACGGCCGTCCGTACTTCGGCGAGAGCCGCCTCGGCCTCAGCTGGCTCAAGAGCAGCGACCTGCTGCAAACCAGCGGCGTCCTCAATGGCCACCGTCGCCGGCCACGTGCCGGTTGTCCGCTGGACCAGCAGCGCGTACAGAAGCAGCTGCCGACGCTGCTCGTCGGTAGGTTCGCCTTGATTCAAACCAGTTTTCAGGTCGACAACCCTCACCGATGATCCGTCGCGCTCGATTCGGTCGGCGCGACCGAACAGCCCGGTATCTGTGTCGCGCAGCGATACTTCGATACCGCTGCCCTGTGATCCAGAAGGTGCATGAACGGACTGGACTGGCCGACGCTGCGCATCCAGGATCCTTTCTCCACGCCTGATCGTCCGAGCTCGGGTTAGGGCATAGCCAGGCCACTGGTCCGCTGGCGGTGGAATGGCCGGGTGCCACGCCGCTGCCAGGCGTGCCGCTTGACGCTCGGTCTCCTCATTCCAAAGGTCCTGCAACTTGTCGCGGACCGCGTTTGCATCGGAGGGCCAATGTCCATGGCCGAAGACCGCTTCAGAGACCGTGTGAGCCACGAGGCCGAGGGCCGAGTATGTCGTGGGCCGACGCCAGTGCGTAAGGGTTGGGTCCCGAGCGAAGCCGGCACGCAGTCGGCAACCGAGGAGCTGGTTGGCCAGCGACGGCGACACTTCTTGGATCGGCACGGGGTTCGGCTCCAAGAAATCAGTTCGGATCATGGAGTAGGCCGAAGATCTGTGCAGGAATTCGATCTAGCACCCACAGGTCTGAGATCTGGACGCGGGCGACGCCGAGATCAGTGCGGACGATGTCGAACGCCTCCGCCTGAACTTCGTTGAGGTATTGGACATCATGCAGCCAGAGTGGGTGTCCGAGGACCACTGCGGCGCGACTGTCGTCAGCCACCAACGCGTGCAGATCACCTACCTCCTCAACGTGGCATGGCAATGCCTGCCGATAGGCATGCACAAACTGGTCGGCTAACAATCGAGCGCGACTCAACCACCGCTGAGCAGGGAGGGGAAGACCAGCGGCTAGTGCAGCGACATCCAGGGCAAGGCGCCAGTCGAGGGCACCATGTAGGCGGCGGTTGTCCCAGCTGCGCAGGCAGTCCGGACAGGATTCAAAGCAATCACGATGCTGGTCGTTCTCGTACTCGGGAACGAGCTCATCAAGTATCCCAGCGAGAATCCGCTTCAAGTTCGCGGCCTGGCCGAGCTCGGGAGCGTAGCCGGCACCGTTCTCAAGGCGGTCGGCAAGGAAGACGCGACGAGTCTCGAACCCATTTAGGGCGATGGGCTGCAAGCCCACATGAAGCTCGTCAGGTTGCAGGTCGAGCGCGACCTGACAGCCGCGGCGGACGACCTCTGCGAACGACCACATCGCAGAGAGCCCGGCTGGGGCCACGAAGCGCGAGGTGGCGATGACCCCGCCGTGCAGGTCGACCTGCTCAAGAGACAACGTCACCACATCAGTCGGCCGAACCTCGCCGATCGCAGCTGGTTCCAGGCGGGTGGAAGTCTCGGTGCCAAGCGACGGCGGCTTCTCATACAGAGTGGAGTCATCGCAGACAACGGACCGATCCGATTGGCGAAGCAAGGGGAAAAGCTTTCCTTGGTTGTCGTTGACGCGGATCACCTGAACCGGGTCGTCCCATCGCTCCACCACCATCGCGCCGACAACCTCGCTGCTGCCTGTGCCTCGCCGCATACCGAGCTGGGGAAAGCCGATGACCCCCATACCCTCGCTCAAGTCATCGAAGTCCCTCGGCCGGTAAAGGGTGCGGAACCCCAGCGGTTGGTAGAGAGGCACGGGGTCCAATTTGCTGCCACACGCGGCACAGGCTGACGCGTCTACGTCGGTCGCGAGCTCTGTCATCTCACAGCTCGTACAGCGCAGCAGGTCGATCGGCGGTCCCAATGGCTCAGCCGGGATCGCCTGGGAGGCCTTCACCTCATAGGCGGCGAACCCTACGCAGGTGTGGATAGCGCCCTCCCGAGTCACCTCGGCTCCAGGAGAGAAAGCTGCGATGGCCTGGTCGAGGGGCCTGTCGCTCACCGTGAGTCGGTCCAGGTCCACGGCTCGCCTCACTCTGGAGCTGTACAGCGAGCGCACACGCGTCGGGAAGCCGAACATTGGCAGGACCCCCGCGTTGGCGAGTCGCTCGCTCAGCTCAGCCTGAAGGTAGAAGGGGCTGTCCACCGCCCGTTGGACCTCGACAACCAGATCGGTTTTGAGCCAGCTCGTTAGCCCCTGCAGATCATCATCGCTGATCCCAGTGAATGCCGCGAGCCGATCGACGACATCACGAACCTCAGTAGAGGATGCCAAGAAGCTCGCGACGCCTTGACGGTACTCATCCCATTCGTCAGTCCGACCGAAGGCCCCGTGGATCGACGACGGGTTGCGCGCCGGCGGGCTCGGCAGTGCAAGGAAGGCCCGTCTCAGCAACTCAGCACTGGCAACGCGTCGAAGAATCCGGTGGCGCCGTGTGTCGAGAAACGGCTGGGGTGGGATGTCACCGGTCATCTTCTCGGCATGCTTGAAGTAGTAGTCGTCGTGGGAGCGATCTCGCGCCAAGGTAAGCGCATAGGAGAATGGCTGACTCGCGCGTCCTGCGCGACCGACTCGCTGCTGGTAGTTGAACCGTTGGGGCGGAACGTTGGCCATCATCACGGACCGGAGCGAACCGATGTCAACCCCGACTTCCATCGTGGTGGTGACACTCAGAACGTCGATTCCGTCACACGTTTCGTTCTCTGCGGGCGCAGGAAGAAACGCGCCCTTGAACAAGCGTTGGCGGCTGCGTTGGACAGCAAGGGGTTTGGTCTGGCCAGTCAGCTCGCGCACTCGAAGTCGTCGTGGAGGTTGATGAGCGAGCCACGAGTAGTAATCGCCGTCTGCTCGACGGCCGGGTGTTTCAGTGAGCGTCGTGCTGCTGCAACCTGTGCCAGAGCAGACCCCTGCCGAAGGATGTAGATGCACTCGAGCACAGTTGCGGCAGAGCCAGCGGGCCGGCGATTCAGGGAGGGCGATCTGCAGGCGGGAGGTGACCGGGTTGGTTGCAAGGATCCACCCAGGAGCGAAGCTGGTGAAGAATGAATCTGTCACTGCGTCGACAAGGTCCTGGGCATCGCAACGGCTTACTGCTACGGCCTTCAAGTAGTCCTTGACGTTCTTTGGCATGTTGTCGCTCGGACGGCGGAATCTACTCCCGTCAAAGCGTCCGCTAATACCGAGGATGCGAACTACTGATCGTGCCACTTGGTGCGCGGTGAGCTCGTCGATCGGCCAAGTCGACACGGCAAGCCCGGCAGGTTCGACGATGCCCAGACCGATTGACTCAAGGTCACGGCCAGCCCGGTCGAAGATGCCCTCGCTGGCCTTGACCGCCAGATGCTCCCGCTGACGCAGCTGCTCGTGCCGGGCGATGTCTCCGTCGACGATCTGCCAGAGACCGGGTTCCGGCGGCTCCCATGCCCGGTACCACGGCTCTTCGGACCCTTGGACTGTTCGGAAGGAGGCGTCTGGACCCGCAGGATTCTCTCCCAGTCCAACCAGCTCTTGGCTGAGCCGGAGGAGAAGCGATGGCCACGACAGGCTCTGCCCGCCACCATGCGTGGCGATGAACGCTTGGATGCGCTGTGAGTTGGTGGGAGTGTACTGGCCGATGGCCTCCCGCATAAACGCTTGGGCGGCAGCGGGATCGGCAGAGACAAGCTGGGCATAAAGCTGCTGCTCTTCGACGGCGAGACTGTCGAAGTCGGACGCGCCACGTCGCATGACATCGACTGGGTCATAACGATGCTCGAGAACCCGGCGGGTCAGTTGACGGACAAGGTCGCGGAAGTGATTGAGCTCGGTTCCGCTGGCGGTACGGGCGGCATCGTCTCGGCTGTCCGTGAAGACGATGGTGCGCGAGTCGCCCACGGTCTGACCCATGGAACGATGCAGTTGGGTCATAAGGATCTGGGTGGACTGCGCAAGGCCAGCGGTGTGAGCCCGGATCGGGCTCCGCACTTCTCCCCTCATATAGGAGGGTCCTTCGAGGACCCCGGTCCGCTGTTCGCACCGAGGGCAGAAGACGGGCAGGGCTGCTGGGGACAGGTCGCTATCGGGTCGGATGCCAGAGACCACCATGCCGGTGCCCGCTCCGGACTTTGGCATGAGGCAACCGAGAAAGGGGTCGTAGTCGGCGGTACCGAAGCCCATCAGGTGCGAGTTACCCTGCTCATCAGTGGGCTTCCAGGTTCGATCAGTCTTCGTCCGACCGGGTCGATACCAGCGGTATTGGCGGTGGGATCGCTTGAAGACCGGAGCGGCTCGTTCTACTGGAACCTGGACGGGCGTCGTGGTCAGGAAGACAACTTCGTCCTCCTGTGCACTCACGTAGCCCCCCAGGCTGACGTCGCCGCACTCGAAGCAGTAGAGGAGGTCGAGGACCCGACCTCCGCACGGGCATGTCGAAGTGGGGATTGAGAAGATCCGACCGATCCCTAGGTCTTCATCGCGATGCACCTGGTCGCAGCCAGGGTTGGAGCATGCCCACAATCCCCGAAGCGGACGGGTGAACATGTGGGCTCGTAGCGGAACGGTCCTGGGTCCAGGCAGGGTGCGACTGAGCGCGTCAAGGACGATCCGCATGGCCGAACCATCATCGGGTTCGTCGAACAGCCTCGTGGCGATATCTGCGAGGCGTGCAGCACGGATGCGGCCACCGATACGGCATGCTTCGCTCACTGCGGCAGGTAGATCGAACTGTCCGACCAGGGACTCCACGCCGCTGTCACCTAGCTGTTCGGTTGCCTTCTGGAGCAGCACGGCTCGTGAGATCGGAATCGAAGCACCGAGCTGCCGGGGCTGACCAGCGGTGACGAAGAAGGAGCGGCGTTCGACACCGAAAAACTGCTCAAGGTAGCCGAGGCCGGCGTCGCTATCAGTCAGTGAGGCACTCGTCGCGAGGCAGCGAAGTTGTGGCGAACCAGGCTCCAGGCCAAGGCGGCCCAGCAGGTTTCGGACGATCATCGCGACCTCTGAGCCTTGGGTTCCACGGTACAGATGAAGCTCGTCGACGACCAGGGAGAGCACGTGGCTATCGTCACTTGCCAACCAGGCCTTCGTCGCCTCGAACATGGGCTCTTCGATCTCGCGCATCAGCATGGCATTGAGCATCGAGTAGTTCGTTACCAAGATGTCGGGTGGGTCAGCGACCATGTCCCAGCGAGTGAGCAGCTCGCCCTGCCGGGGGTCGGAGAACTGCGAGAGGGGGATGCCACCCGCGGCCTGCAATCTGTCGTACTCGGTCGCAGTCATCCGCAGTTCATGGGCCGCTTCGCGCAATCGTGGATCATTCGCGCCGACGGGAGGATCGCCCGAACCCAAGGTGGCACCCGTGTATCGACCGAACCAAAGCTGCCGACCACCAGCGGAGCGGACGGAGCGTACGGCGCTTCGCAAGCGAGTGATCTGGTCTTCGACCAATGCGTTCGTCGGATAGAGGACCACGGCTCGCAATGCCGAGGGGCGTTGGTGGTCGTGGC
>JAJYNV010000097.1 GCA_021786135.1 Bacillota bacterium | reverse complement strand
AGGCGTCGTGGGCTGAGGAAGGCATCCAGGCGAATCTTGTGGCCCAGCCCTTCAACCAGATCATCTCCTACTACTCCGGCAACGCCTCGAAGTGGGCGATGCAGTTCTGGGGCGGCGGCTGGTCGTTCACCGCCTACCCGTCGGTCAGCGGAATCTTCCAGACCAACGGCGGACTGAATGTGGGCTGCTGGAGCGACCCGCACATGGACCAGCTGATCAACGCCATGAACCAGCCCGGCAGCATGGCCCAGCAGACGCAGGCCATCTACAACTTCGAGGGCTACGCGGCGAAGGTTCTGCCAGGCACCTTCTTCATCCCGTACCCGGCGAACATCTACGAGTACTCGAAGAACCTCCACGGCGCAAAGTCGACGTACAGCGCGATCGGCGAGGACATCGAGCCCAACTACTGGTACTTCACCAAGTAGCGGTCGCACACAGATCAGGCGGGGACGTGCGCCGGGGCCCCGGCCCCAGCGCACGTCATTCGGCCCAAAGTAGGGGGATTTCCCTTGGCCGTCTCGCTGCACACCCCTTCCGGTGGCGAATTCATCTCCGATCCCACCCCGGGGCAACGGCGCTGGAGGACGTTCTGGCGGAGCCCTCTCGCCTGGTGGGGCGTTGGCATGTTCGTCGCCATCCTGGTGTTCTGCTTCGTTGGCCCACTCGTGTACCACTCGAACGCCATGACGCCGGACCTCAGGCGGGCCATGCTCGCTCCGGGACCGGGGGGACCGCTCGGCACCGATGACCTCGGCCGCAGCGAACTCCTGCGCATGATGATCGGTGGCCAGCTCTCGCTCGAGGTTGCGATCGCCGCCGGCTTCGCAACCACGTTCTTCGGGGCGGCCTACGGGCTTCTCTCCGGCTTTCTCGGCGGGCTCTGGGACAACATCCTGATGCGCATCGTCGACGTCCTCATCGCTCTGCCCAGCATCTTCCTTCTGTTGCTGGTGGTGTCCCTCTTCAAGCCGACGCCCACGCTTCTCGTAGTCGTCATCGCGTTCACCTCGTGGTTCAGTGTGGCGCGCCTTGTGCGCGGCGAGGTGCTGACCCTCAAACGGAGGGAGTACATCGATGCCGTGCGCGCGATCGGCGCCAGCAGTTTCCGCCTCATGCTGCGGCACCTCCTGCCGAACGCGATGGGCGTCGTGATCGTGACGGCCACCTTTCAGATCGGTTACGCCATCCTCTCGGTGGCGGGCCTCAGCTTCCTCGGCCTCGGGTTGCCGCCGCCGACCCCGAACTGGGGGCAGATGCTCTCCTCCGCGATGCCCTACACCTTCCAGAATGCCTGGTGGCTGATCTACCCGCCCGGCATTGCGATCGTGCTCGTGGAACTAGCCGCGAACTTCGTTGGTGACGCGCTCAGCGAAGCCTTCGACCCGCGGCTGCGGGAGGGGCACTCCTGATGGGGCGGTATATCCTGCGTCGCCTGCTGCAGGCGATTCCGGTCCTCCTCGGCATCACCCTGGTGTCGTTCCTCATCGTGCACCTCGTGCCCGGCGGACCGGCGCAGGCCATGCTCGGCCCCCGAGCGACACCCCTGCGCATTGAAGAAATCAATAGGACGCTCGGCCTCGACAAGCCCTTGCCCGTCCAGTACGTCATCTGGCTCGGACAGCTCCTCCGCGGCGACTTCGGCACCTCGTACTTCTACAATCAGCCGGTCTTGACGCTCATCCTGGTCAACACCCCGCGTACGCTGGCCGTCGTAGGTCTTGGCACGATCGCCTCCCTGCTGCTCTCGCCGATCGGTGCCTGGCAGGCCTACCGGCGCGGCAGCGTGGGTGATCACGTCATCACGGTGCTCTCGTACTTCTTCTACTCGATGCCGTTCTTCTGGCTCGGCATCATCATGATCCTGATCTTCGGCGTCTGGCTGCCCTGGTTCCCCTCCGGAGGCATCACCAGTGTCGTCGGCGGCGGAGCGGCCACCTTCCTCGACTGGGCGTCCCATCTCGTGTTGCCCGTCGCTACGATCGCGATCGGCACCGTGGCAGGATGGTCGCGCTACGTCCGCTCGTCCATGATCGACACGCTGTCGCTGGACTTCATCCGGACCGGCCGCGCCAAGGGCCTTTCCGAGACGGCGGTCGTGCTGAAGCACGCGCTGCGCAACTCGCTTCTGCCGCTCATTACGCTGCTCGGCTTCTCGATCCCGTCGCTCTTCTCCGGGGCCCTCTTCATCGAGGTGGTCTTCAACTACCCCGGACTCGGCCTCCTCTTCTGGGATGCGACCGTGCAGCGCGACTATCCGATCGTCCTCGGCGGCGTCGTCGTGGTCGGCGTGCTGACGATCCTCGGCAACCTCATGGCCGACGTGCTCTACGCCGTGGCCGACCCGCGCATCCGCTTCGACTGATCCCTTGCCGGACGCCTGAGGCGCCGGCGAGGTCGGGAGGTAACGGTTCTTGGATCTCCTGCAGCTCTCCGACATCTACCGACTCGTGCGCATCATGGAGCTGCGTCTCAGCGCCGACGGGCGCATGGCCGCATTCACCGCGCAGACAGCCAGACGCTCGAAGGACGACTACGCGCTCGGCCTCTACGTTGTGCCGAGCGACGGCTCTGGCCCCGCGCACCTTCTCAGCCGCTCCGCGACCGTCGAGCGCGGCCTCATGTTTTCTCCCGACGGGCGCTACCTTGGCGTCATCGCGGGGCGCCCGGACGAGCTCGAGCTCGCGGAGGCGGCGTACAAGGGCGAGGACGCCGCCAAGGACGATGAGGAGCCGAAGGGTCAGGTGTGGGTCTATGACCTCCTGCGGGGCGGCGAGCCAAGGCAGCTGACCACGTTCGCCGAGGGCGTCGAGGGTTTTACCTGGTCCCCGGACGGACGGCGGATCGCCGTCTCCGTGCGCGTGCCGACAGAGGCGCAGGTGACCTACCTCAAGGACGTGCGCAAGAAGAAGGGGCCGATCGTCACCACCCGGGCCCAGCACAAGCTGGACGGCGTCGGCTACCTCGACGACGTGCGCACGCACCTCTTCTTGGTCGACGTGGACGATCGCGCCGCCCGTCAGATCACGGACGGCCCCTGCGACGAGAAGAGCCCCGTCTGGTCTCCGGACGGAAACTGGATCATGTTTGCCTCGAACCGGACGGGCGACGCCGACCAGAGCGTCCGCGACGACCTCTGGCTGGTGCGGCCCGACGGCTCCGAAGCGCGTCGCCTGACCCATGGCGATCTGCAGGCGAGCGAACCCGTCTTCTCGCCCGAGGGCGACGAGGTGGCCTTCGTCGGCGTCCTCGAGCCCGAGAACCTTTCGGTGCTCTCGCACCTCCTCACCGTCCGCGTGGCGGATGCGATCCCTGTCGCGGACCTGAAGACAGAGGTGGGGACGGGACTCGAGGGAGCATTTGGCGTCGTGCCCGACCGCTTTGAGGGCGACCCGGTCGCGAACGCGCGCCGCTACCCGAAGCCCCTGAGCGCATCGCCTGTGCGCCACTGGCAGGTCCTCGAGGACAGGCCGGTGCTTCACATCTACTTCACCGGCCGCGACGAGATCCACGCCATCGTCGGCGACCGCGGCCAGAACCGCCTCGTACGGGCCCTCCGCTCCGGCGAGGTGGAGATCATCGCGCCAGGCGACCGGCTCTTGGCCCTCGATCGGGTGGACGTCGCGGGCGGCGTCCGCGTCGCCGTGCTCAGCCGCGACAACGCGCCGCAGGAGGTCTACCGGCTCGATCCGCAGCCCGTGCGCCTCTCGACGCTCAACGCGAAGCTCGCGTCGGAGCGCAGGCTCGCGACGTACCAGTGGGTGCAGTATCCCGGCTGGCACGGCGAGGAGGTCGAGGCGCTCGTCACGCTGCCGCCGGACTTCCGGCCCGGCATCGACCGGGCACCGCTCCTCGCGCAGATCCATGGCGGGCCGCAGGACTTCGACACGCCCACCTTCGACATCGACAACCAGTACTTCGCATCGCGCGGCTTCATCGTAGTGCAGCCGAACTACCATGGCTCGACCTCCTACGGCGAGGCGTTCTGCACTGTGATCCGCGGGCGCTGGGGGCCGATCGAGCACCAGGACCTGATGGCCGCCGTCGAACACGTCATCGGCCTCGGCTGGGCGGATCCCGACCGGCTGTACTGCACCGGCTTCTCCTACGGCGGCATGATGACGAACTGGGCCGTCGGCCATACCGGTCGCTTCCGGGCCGTCGCCTCCGAGCACGGCCTCTACGATTACCGCTCCTGCTTCGGCGAGGACGACTGCCACCTCTGGTGGCAGGACGACCTGGGCGTGCCCTGGCAGAACGCCGCCGGCTACGAGGCGGCGTCACCCGCCTCGTCGGTGGAGAACATGCACACGCCGATGCTGATCACGGCGGGCAACGAGGACTGGCGCTGCCCCCTGAGCCAGGCCGAGCAGCTCTACCTTGCGCTCAAGAAGCGGGGCGTTCCGACAGAGCTCGTCATCTACCAGGGCGAACACCACACGGTCAGCCGGCCGAGGCGTGCCATCGACCGCCTGCGCCGCATCGTGGGGTGGCTTGGGCGGTACGGCGGCCCTGCGCTGGACGACCAGAGCGCAGAGGGTTACGCCGGGTAGCGGGGCACAAGGGGAACCAGAGTTTCCGCGCCCGGTCGCCGGTGTGCGGAAAGGGGAGCGCGCCAACAGCCCCGGCCCCCGAGGGGAGCCGGGGCCACGCGTCGGGCGGGCCGGTGCAGAGAGCGTGGGGTGGTCCACGCACCACGCCCGACATCCACAGGAGGTGGCTTCGTGGCCGACCCGCTCATCGCAACGCCGTCCGGCAAGCCTCGCGCCAGGTCGCTGGGGATCCCGCTGCGGGGCGTGCCGGGGAAGTGGAACGCCATCACGGACGTGCCCGGCCTGGAACTCGGCTATGCGACACGCATCGAGGGAGACAGCATTCGGACCGGCGTGACGATCATCCATCCGAGGGGCCGGAAGAACCTCGGGGATCCCGTGACCGCGGGATTTCACTCCCTGAACGGCAACGGGGAGATGACGGGGATCTCGTGGATCGAGGAGTCCGGCACGTTCGCGGGCCCGATCGCCATCACCAACACCCACGATGTGGGCATCGCGCACAGGGCGATCGCCGACTGGGCCATGG
Source organism: Bacillota bacterium (assembly GCA_021786135.1). Taxonomy (GTDB): domain Bacteria; phylum Bacillota; class Sulfobacillia; order JAJZYS01; family JAJYTV01; genus JAJZQO01. The sequence continues at coordinate 1,105 of JAJYNV010000097.1, read as the reverse complement.
CGCAGGACCAGGAGCTCACCGAGTGGTGGCTCCTGCCCGTCGCGGCCGAGACGTGGGACGGCTACCTGAACGACATCCACGGTCATCACGTCACCGAGGACATGGTCCTGGCGGCCATAGATGCGGCGCATTCCGGCCCGATCGACGAAGGTTCGGTCGGGGGTGGCACCGGCATGAACTGCTACGAGTTCAAGGGCGGCTCGGGTACCGCCTCGCGCCTCATCGCCTACGGGTCTGGGCAGTTCACCGTCGGCGCGTTCGTCCAGGCGAACTTCGGGGCACGCCGCGAGCTCGCGATCGCCGGCGTGCCGCTCGGCCAGGCGCTCGCCGAGGACAATCCGATCGCCGAGGCCTACGCGGCTCCGCCGGGTGCGGGCTCCGTCATCGTGATCGTGGCCACGGACGCCCCGCTTCTCCCGCAGCAATGCAAGGCCCTGGCGCGGCGCGTCACCTTCGGCCTCGCCCGCACGGGCACGACCGGCTCCCATTTCTCGGGCGACCTCTTCCTCACGTTCTCGACCGCCAATGAAGAGGCGTTCTCGACGCGCCCCGTCCCGCCGGCGGAGGGACGCTATGACACGCTGCGCTTCATCCCGTGGACCGCGATCGACCCCTTCTTCGAGGCGGTCGTGCAATGCGTCGAGGAGGCCGTGCTCGACGCGATGGTGGCGAATGAGGAGATGGTGGGGCGGGACGGTCACCGCACGCCGGCCTTGCCGCGGGAGAAGGTGGCCGAACTCCTCGCGAGGGCACGCTGAAGCCCGCCCTGGAGGCGGGAGGGCTCTTTTGCGTGGCGAGTAGAAGGGCTCCACCGCGCCCGGCCATGCACCGGCGCGGGAACAGCGCCGTGCTGGTGTCGCCGGGCGGTCAGTGGGGTTGACCAACAAACCGTTGCCCGAAGTGCGCGACCAACCGTCTGGGTGCTCAAGTCCATATTTTGTACTCTCTTACGTCTGACGCTGTCTCACAAAATAGTTCCGAACAAAAATGCCTTGCGCTACAGTCCAACGAGTTTCTGGATGCTGACGCGCGTTCGCCTCGTACCTGTCACGGCCTCCGTGAGCGATCAACGGCTGGAGCAAGTCGCCGCAGAGTGGGACTAGAT
>JAJYNV010000073.1 GCA_021786135.1 Bacillota bacterium | reverse complement strand
GGGCGGCTCGCCCTGCGCCAAGCGCTCCTGCAGCTCGCGCGCCGTGAGGGCGCGCCGGGAACCGAGGAGGGCAGCTGCGATCCGACGGCGCTGAGGCGTTACCGTGTGGCCAGCGCGCAGGAGGAGGTTCGCCGTCCTCTCCAGGAGAGCCCTGTCCTCTGCTTGCGTACTGCCACCTCCCTTGCAGCGGCCGCGCTCAGCGTGGGTGCTGCAGCAGGAGATCCCGGATTCGCTGCGAGACGGAGACAGCCTCCTCGTACGGGCGCTGCCAGATGTTGCGGCCAAAGATGAGTCCTGTCGCGCCGGCTTCTAGCACCTGGTGGGCCTTCTCGACGACCTCGTCGGCGCTGCCCTTCTCGCCACCGGCGAAGATGACGAGCGTACGCCCGGCGGAGCGGACGATCTCCCGCAGCATCTCGCCTGTTTCGGCCGACTTCATGGCGTTGTACGGCGCCGGCGCGCGCTTGATCTTCTCGGCGTCGAACTTCGGCACGTTGAGCTTGACCACGTCCGCGCCGAGTTCCTGGGCGACCCGCGCCGCATAGTCCACCGCATAGTACGAGTCCTTGCCGCCGCGTGCGTCGACGGCAGCCCCGCGCGGGTACGACCAGACGACGATCGGCATGCCGTAGCGCTCAGCGTCCTGGCGCACCTGGGCAAACTGGCGGAAATCCTCGTCCTGGCGCGAACTGCCGACGTAGAGCGTGTAGCCGACGGCGTCGGCCCCCAGCCGGACCGCATCCTCGACGCTGGCGTTGAGCGGCGAGATGGGTGCCTCGTCGCTCGGGATCTCGGTCTTTCCATTGAGCTTGAGTACCAGGGGAACCTTGCCGGCATAGGCAGGCATGAATTTCGCCGCTGTGCCGATCTGCATGGCGATGCCGGAATAACCCCCGGCGGCCGCGATTCGGAGCTGGAACTCGATGTCGGTCGAGGGTGGGTTCGGGAAGAAGTCGCGAGGTCCGTGTTCGAGTCCCTGGTCGATCGGCAGGAGCAGGAGGGTGCCGTTCGCCGGTCCGGAACCGTAGCAGAGGCGCTCGAGCCGCGTCCGCTTGCCGGTCGGGAGGCTGAGGTCCTTGAGGCCGATGGCCAACGTGGATCGCTCCTTCGCACGTTTCTCATCTCACTATAGTGGACCCGGCCAGCCTGTCAAAGCACAGCTGGTCTGACAGCCATGCTAGAATCAGGGCACGCAAGGGAGGGGAGCGCACGTGCCGAGATTCAACCGCGAGATCAAGGAGAGCGTGCAGCGGACGCTTCCGCTGGCGTTCACCCGTCCGGAGGATCCGCTGCTGGGGGCTACCTTCGTGGGCATCCTCATCAAGGATGGCCAGGTCAGGGTAGACGACGCGGTGCTGCACGGGCGCAGCGATGTGGAGCGAGGGATCCGCTTTTCCGGCACGAGCGACGGGCTCACGCCTGATGAGCGTTGGACCGTGGTCTTCGTCGCAATGAAAAAGGGCCCGGAGGGCCTCGCCTACCAGGGGGCGAGCTGCGCTCCGCTGTGGATAGACCGGGAGCATCGACGCGGCTACCGCGACATCCCGCGTTCCGTGAACGCCATGTCCGACGCCATCGCCGGCTTGGTGGATGTCGCGGAGCTGAGCGACCAGGACCGCAAGGCATTGGCCGAGGTGTTACGCGAACGCGGGCGCGACGTCTGGCTTTGCACCGCCGACAACCGGCGCCGCCTGCTCGGTGAGGATCTCCTGAGACCGGAGTAGTACTGGGCTCTCTGGGTCCAATGCCTGTGGTACGATGCGTGCATCGGGCCCTGCGGCCCAGTTCCCGGCGTTAGGAGCATCCACAGTTGTTGTCCACTCCGGTGCGAGGACAGAACCTTGAGGCAGCTCCGATCTATCGCCCGGCCAACGTGGTGGTGCTGTCCCTGACGACGGCGCTCATCGTGGTGGCACTCTACACCTGGTACCCCGTGCTGCCGGTTATCCTGCAGCACCGCGGCGCTTCCAGTTTCGCCGTCTCGACGGTCTATACGCTGATCGCCCTGGCGGCCGCCCTGCTGCAGCTGCAGGGCGGGCGCCTCGCGGACCGCTTCGGCCGCAGACTTCTGCTTGCCTTGCCGACCTTTATCGCCGCAGTGCTCTACGGGGTCGTCTGGTGGTCTTCCGACTGGCAGGTTCTCGCCATCGCACTGATCATCATGAACGCCAGCGGCGCGCTGCAGAGCCCGTCCTTCACTGCCTTGACCGCCGAGTCCGTGCCGCCGTCGCATCGCGCCCAGGCCTTCTCGACCTTCCAGTTTGCGACAGGACTTGCGACCTTGGCCGGTCCTGCGATCGGAGCCATCCTCCTGCCGACGCTTGGGGTGCGTCCCCTGATGGCCATGACCGCGATCGCCTCTTTGGCCGCCGCCGTAGTCCGGATCACGATGCTGAAGGATACCAAACGCGGGCGCCCGTCACAGCCTTTTCACATCCGGCATGCCTTCAGTGGCCGGTTGCGCCACCTCACGATGGCGTCGACGGCGTTCCTGGCCGTGGCCGCACTCACGGTCAACGGTCCCTTTATCGCACTCTACGCCCATAACGAGGGACACCTCACCTCGTCTATCGTGAACCTGCTCTTCTCAGTCGGCTGGCTGCCGGCGGTGGTGCTCTCGTTCTGGCTCGGGCGGCGCATCGAGGCGTTCGGGTCCGCGCGCGCCCTCGGCATCGGGGTGGCGGGACATCTCGGCATCCTGGGCGTCTGGCTCCTGCTGCGCGGCGCGTTCCCGATGATGATCGCCCTGGCGGCGTCGTTCCTCTTCTATCAGCTTGCGGTCATCGCCTGGGGCACCCTGCGCATGGAACAGGTCGGGCAGGAGAACGCGGGAGCGGCGCTGGGCGCGATCGGCACGGTGGCGGGCATCGTCTCCGCCGGCGGGCCCATCCTCGGAGGCGCTTTGGGAAGTTTCCTGGGTCCCTATGCCGCCTTCCTGCTCGCGGGCTTGATGGGCGCCTGGACCCTGCTGGCTCTGCGGCGCCTGCCTGAGGTATGACCCTTGAAGAGATGCTCGACGCCGTCGGGGACGCGTATGGCGACCTCGGCGGCTGGTGGCCGGCGGATAGCCCTTTTGAGGTGGCGGTCGGCGCCTTCCTCGTGCAGGCGGTGACCTGGCGGCAAGCATCCCAGGCGGTGACGGCTCTCATGCGAGCCGGACTTCTGACACCCGCTGCATTGGCGGGCGCATACCATGGCGACGTCGCGGCGCTGATCCGACCGGCTCTCTACCATCAGCAGAAGGCCCGCTACCTCCAGCGCTTCGCCGGCTTCGTGCGGGATGAGCTCGGGGGCGACATCCTGACGCTGCGGACCGTGCCCTCGGCAGAGCAGGAGAAGCTCCTCCGGAGGCTGCCAGGCATCGGTCAGGAGACCGCGGCTGCGATCATGGCCTACGCGCTCGGTCAAGCAGTGCCGGTCTTGGACGCCTACGCGCTCCGCATCCTGCCGCGCATCGGCGCAATCGGAGAAGGAGACGCGCGTGACGGCGTGCGGGAGGCGATGACGCGGGCCATCGGGGGTGATGCGCGGACGGCGCGTCTCCTCCACGCGGCCATCGTGGAGCTGGGCCGTCTGCACTGCCGACCCGAGCCGCTCTGCGCCTCCTGCCCGCTCACCGCACGCTGCCCGAAAGTCCTTGGGCATCCTGCGGATGGAAGGAGGGATCGTCCTGCCAGCAACGCAGGGAGAGCGGCGTCGCACCGCGAAGCAGGAGACGCCGGAAGAGATCGCGCTGCGCCAACTTAAGGAAGCCGTCGCGCGGGATCTCGGGCTGTGGGACAAGGTCGTAAAGGTTGGCTGGGGCAATCTCAGCGCCAGGGAGAGCGGCAAGGTCGGAGGCATCGTGGCGCGCAGGCTGCGGGAGGAGTCGATCGGCGGTGAAAGCGGTGAGGGCGGTGTTGCGCACGAAGCAGAACTGCAGCCTCTGCCACAAGGCGGAGGAGGCACTGCTGCGCATAGCGCACGACGTTCCGCTCGAACTGGAAGTGCAAGAGGTAGGGGAGGGTAGCCCGAACTTCGAGCGTGTGCCGATCGTGGAGATCGGCGGCCTTGAGGTCCAGGCTGGCAAGGTTTCCGAGTTCAGGCTGCGCAACTGGCTGAAGGAAAGGGGTTACCCCGATGCGGCTCGCTGATCGGGTCTCGCTGCTGCGTCCCTCGCCGACCATCGCCCTCGATCAGAAGGCGAAGGAACTGCAGAGACAGGGACGCCCCGTCATTTCGTTCGGCGTGGGAGAGCCGGATTTCGATACGCCGCAGTGGATCAAGGATGCGGCGATCGAGGCGATGCGCCAGGGCAAGACGAAGTACACGCCCGTCGCCGGGATCCCCGAACTGCGTGAAGCGATCTCGAGGCGGTTCCTGCGCGAGCAGGGCGTCGAGTATCCCGCCCCGGGCGTTGTCGTCACCGTCGGTGCGAAGCAGGCGCTCTACGAGATCTTCCAGGTGCTGCTCGATCCCGGCGACGAAGTGATCGTCCCTGCGCCCTACTGGGTCACGTATCCCGATCAGATCACGCTTGCGGGCGGGGTGCCGGTGATCGTCCCGATCGGCATCGAGAGGGGCTTCGCCTTCGGCATCAAGGACTTCGAGGCGGCCGTGACGCCCAAGACCCGCGCCCTCGTGCTGAACTCGCCGCAGAACCCGTCCGGCGTGGTGCTGCCGCCTGAGGAGGTGGCGGCCATCGGCGAGTTCGCGGCGACGCACGACATCGCCATCGTCTCCGACGAGGTCTACGGCAAGCTCGTCTACGACGGACTGAGGCATCGCTCGCCCGCGTCGGCGGGAGAAGCGGCGCGCGCCTCCACGGTGGTCGTCGACGCGGTCTCGAAGAGCTATGCCATGACGGGCTGGCGCATCGGATACATGCTCACCAGCGATCTGCGCCTCAGCCAGGCGGTCCAGGACCTGCAGAGCCAGTTGACCTCGAATGCCAACTCGATCGCTCAGTACGCAGCCCTCGCGGCCCTCGACGGGCCGGATGACGACATCATCAGGATGCGCGACCGGTTCGCCGCCCGGCGCGACCTCATGGTCGAGGGACTGCGCCGGCTGCCGGGCTTCGAGACCGACGTGCCGCATGGAGCCTTCTACTGCTTCCCGCGCGTGCGCGAACTGCTCGACAATCCGCCGCGTGGTCTCGCCTGGCGGGACAGCGACGAGCTCGCCGCCTACCTCCTGGACGAGGCGTCGGTCGCGGTCGTGCCGGGCACCGGTTTCGGCATGCCGGACTACATCCGCTTTTCCTATGCCACGAGCGAGGACCGCATCCGCGAAGCCCTCGATCGCATCGCCAAGGCCCTCAAGGCATGAGGCTGCCCGATGCCTTCTCGGGACGGCGCGTCGCGCTCTTGGGTCTCGGCCGCGCGCACAGGGCCCTGGCCCTGTCTCTGCTGGCAGAGGGGGCGGAGGTGCTGGCCTTCGACCGTGACCCTGCGAAGGCCCCGCTGCTCACCGAGATCGGCGTCGGCGGACGGTGCGGCGAGGGCTACCTTGAGGCTGCTCTGGCTGTCCGAGCCGAGTTCTGCTTTCTCACACCAGGCATGCGCAAGGACACGGCCGAGGTGCAGGCGCTCGTCGCTGGCGGTTGCCACCTGGCGTCTGAGGCCGGCTACTTCCTTGCGCGGCGCAAGGCCCCGGTTCTGGGTATCACAGGCTCCGCCGGCAAGACCACGACGACCACCCTTGTGGCGCGCATGCTGACGCGTGGCGGGGTGGCGGCCACCGCGTGCGGCAACATCGGTCGCGCCTTTGCCGACGCGCTGCGGGACGAGTCGGCCACGGACATCTACGTCGCGGAGTTCTCCTCGTTCCAACTCCAGTTGCTCGAGGAGAGTCCGGAGATCGCGGCGGTGCTCAACATCCAGCCGAACCATCTCGACATCCATCCGTCCTTCGCGGATTACGCGGAGAGCAAGTGGCACATCGCCCGCTATCAGCGGCAGGAGGATCTGCTCGTCCTGCCGCCGGACCTCATGGCGACGGCCGTGGGGCCTGCGCGTCGCGCCACGTTCAGCCTGAGGGAATCTGCCGACGCTGCCTTCGCGGATGGGCAACTGCAGCTCCATGGACAGCCGCTGCTCTACGCGGCGGAGGTGCGCCTGCCCGGGCGCCACAATCTCGAGAACGCCCTGGCGGCAGCGCTGCTGGCCGAGGCCGGCGGCGCCAGCCCGGCGGACATCGCCCGAGAGCTCCGGACGTTCCCTGGCGCGCCGCATAGGCTCGAAGTCGTGGCGGAGTC
>JAJYNV010000178.1 GCA_021786135.1 Bacillota bacterium | reverse complement strand
TCTCCGCACGACTCCACGATGTGCCGAGCCGAAGCCGGGGACACCTTGCCTGCCACGAGTTGACGAAGCGCTACGGCAATCGGGTCGTGGTACACCGGGCCTCGTTAGAGTTCGCAAGAGGACGGGTGCATGCGCTTGTAGGCGCTAACGGCGCGGGCAAGTCGACCATCCTCGGAATGATCAGCGGCAGGGTCCAGCCCGACGCGGGCACCATCAACCTCGGCGGGCGGCCGCTCCGCCAGGGCAGCCCCCGGCACAGCCGCGAAGCGGGTATCGCCACTATCTACCAGGAATTGAGCCTGATTCCGCATCTGAACGCGGTGGCCAACGTGTTCCTCGGACAGCCACTGGCTCGCATGGGCTGGCGGGCCGACAGATCGATGGAACGGCGCTTTCAGGCGCAGTGTGCGCGGTTTGAGCTCAAGATCGATCCGCGGCAGCGTGTCGACATGATGCCCTTACCCCTTCAACAGTTCGTCGAAATCATGCGGGCCACCGAGGCGCGGGCCGACGTGGTCCTCTTCGACGAGCCGACCGCTAGCTTGGACGAAGACGACCGTCGGCGGCTCTTCCGAATCCTCGCGCAGTTGAAGGAGAAGCAGGTCACCATCGTCTTCGTAAGCCACAACCTGGATGAGGTTCTCGCCCACAGCGATGACGTGACGGTCATGCGCGATGGAGAGATCGTCGCAACCACGACGGCATCTGAGTGGACCCGTCCCTCCCTCATGGAAGCCATTGCTGGCAAGACGTACGCTGACTTCACCGTGCAGGCGACCAGGTCCCACTCCGAAGGCCTGGCGTTGCCCGACCTCGGAGGCGAGCGAACGACGCCTGCGCTCCAGGCCAGTAGGGTGGTCGTGCCGGGTCTGATCCGCATCGACCACATCTCGGTAGACCGGAGCGAGGTCCTCGGACTAGCCGGGCTCATGGGAGCCGGGCGAACAACGCTGCTGCGAGCGTTGGCCGGTATGGAGGCAGGGGCGACTGGTGAGCTCATGATGTTCGGCACCCCGGTCAAGTGGCCGCGAAACGTCCGTAATGCCCACCGAGTCGGCATTAGCTTGGTTCCGGAGGACCGAAAGCACGGGCTGGTGATGGGCATGACGGTGGCGGAGAACCTGTGGCTCGGCGCCAACGTATACGCGAAGGCAGGGTACAAGGCCCGGTACATCGTGTCGGCGGGGCACCTCTACGCAATCGCGCGAGAGCTACTCATGCAGTTCGGCATGGAGGAGCTGGCTGATCGGGTGAACGCCCCCGTGGGATCGCTATCAGGGGGAAACCAACAGAAGGTTCTCCTCGCCAAGTGGGCCCTGCAGGCTACGGTCTTGCTTGCCGACGAGCCGACGCGAGGAATAGACATCAATGCAAAGTCTGACGTGCTGGCAAAGGTGCGTGCGCTCGCGGACGGCGGTGTTCCCGTTATCATCGCATCGTCGGAGTTCGAAGATCTCCTCCAAGTGGCTGACCGGATTGCAGTAATTGTCCGTGGAGAGCTTAGCACGGTCATAGAACGAGATGATCCATCTTGGAACATGCGTGACCTGATTCACCTCGCATTTGGCCACTCCTGGGAAGGCGTAGTTGCCTCAGGGCCCGGTTCCAAGTGAGCACTAGTTCATGGATTGACGAGGCGTCGGTCGCGCCCGGCAGCCAGCCCGAGAGAGTGCGTATGGGAGAGAAATGGCTTCGGTCATAAGCAAAGAAGGGGAAGGTGTTGGCTTTCGCGGCCCGCCACCGCGAAAGCTGCACCGGGTCCCAGTCCGCATCTGGGAAAACATCCACAGCCACCGGCCGGGCATCGTCCTCGTCCTCGTGGCGGTGGTCATCCTTTCGCAGGTCACCTATTCGAACTTCCTAACCGCCACGAACATCTCGGCCATCCTGACACAGAACGCGCCAGATGGGATCATTGCCGTCGGCATGACGTTCGTAATCATCACGGCCGGGTTCGACCTCTCCGTAGGCAGCAGTTATGCGTTAGCCGCTGTGGTATACCCCACCTTATCGCAGTCGCAGTGGATCTGGGTGGCGGTGCTGGCTGCCATCGGGGCGGCGATGATCGGTGGCGTTATCAACGCGGTGGCGATCGTCAAGTTTCGCGTGAGCCCGTTCATCGCGACCCTCGGCACCATGAACGTGATCCTCGGCCTCGCCATGATGTACTCGCATTCCGAGCCCGTCACCGGGCAGGGCGCAGGCTTCCAATGGCTCGGTACCGGGCACGTCCTCGGCGTGCCAGTCCCCGTATGGATCCTTGCCATCGTGTTCGTCGTCGGCGGTGCCGTACTCCGCTTCACGGTCTATGGCCGTAACATCTATGCCATCGGTGGCAACGAGCAGGCGAGCCACCTGGCCGGCATCCGCGTCGGGCTGACTCGCGGGGCCGCTTACATCATGGTGGCCGGTCTGGCAGGACTGGGCGGCGTGATAACCGCGTCGATGCTCGGAAGCGGCGAAGCGAATATAGGCACGAACACCGCGCTGAAGACCATTACGATGGTCGTCATCGGCGGCACGGCGCTCAGCGGGGGTGAGGGGGCCATGTGGCGGACGCTCGTCGGCGTCCTGATCATCGGAGGGTTGACCAACCTATTCAACAGCCTATCGGTGAACTCGAACTGGGTGGACGTGGCCACCGGCGGTATCCTGATCGTCGCTGTTGCGATGGAGCAATTATCCGGCCGAGATCCGTTCAAGGCATTTCGGCGGGCGAAAGTGTAGAGATGACCACGGCAACAATGTGCCGGGTCCTGCAGACAAGGAGGCAATAACGATGTCCACTAGTCCTGTCAAATACTCTGGTTCCAGGCGGCGCTTGCGCCGGGGCATATCCTTTGGTGCCGGTACATTGCTCGCGGCAGTGCTGCTGGCAGCCTGTGCCAGCAGCAATCACCGCTCTGCTGTTTCGAGAAGTACAACTACCTCCAGCGAAGCTACGGCCGTGGGAGCGATACCGGCGCCTCCCAAGGGCGGTGTGAAAGCCTTGAAGATCGCGTTCTTTTCGCTGGGTACGTCCAATACATACCTTGTCAAGGCGCAGGATGGGGTGGTCTCCGAGGCGCAGAAGTACGGCTTGTCGGTACACATCTACGAAGCAAACTTCAACGCCGTGACGCAGTACGACCAGCTGGCGACTGCCCTGTCCAGTGGGTCCTACAACGCTTTCATCATCGACCCGGTGTCGGGGCAGCCGATCTGCTCCGAGATAAAGCAGGCGATCAGCAAGCACATCCTCGTAGTGACCGCCATCCTGCCCGCGTGTAGCCTGTACACTCTCAATGGCGTCGCGCAATGGGAACCTGGCGAGGTTGCGAACGTCGGTGGTCAGACCCCGGACTGGTGGGATGGATTCTTCCAGTACATCGCCGCCCAGAACCCCAATGGGGGCAAGGTCATCATCCTCACAGGTCCGACGGCTGACTCGCTCACCGCTCAAACGGATACTGCTGCCAAGAAGGAGCTGCCAGCGTCTAAGTTCACCATCGTGAGCAACCAAGCGACCGATTACACCACTGCCGATGGCTATAAGGTGGCCTACGCGGCCCTTGAGGCAAACCCAAGTGCCAACATCTTGATCAGCAACTATTCTGGCGTTACTCTCGGTGTCGTCTCGGCTGCAAAGGCACTTGGGCGCCTGAGCAGTCTGAAGATCTATGACGCGGGCGGAACGACGCAAATAATGGACCTGGTGAAGGCAGGTGAAGTCCAAGCGAGCTACATCCTGCTTCCCTACAGGGAGGCCACGGAGAGCGTGAAGGCGCTGGTCGACTATGTCGAGGGGAAGCCAGTCCCGAAGTTCATCAATCCGTACACGAGCAGCGACCCCGTGCTGCCGCACGGCCAGCTGTGGATCACGAAGGCGAACGTGGACCAGTTCCTCGCCGACTCGGCTGTGGCGTACTGAGAACCAACGGAATCACGGACGATTAACGAGCGTGAGCTGCTCTCTGTCGAGCGCGCGACGTGCGACAGAGGGTGGCTCACGGAGGTGCCCACGGAAGGAATGTTCGGCGCTCGGTACTGGGCGACGTTTCGCATCGCAGAGTGCCGTCACAATCGCCCACAGAAGAAGGAAGTGGAGATGGGGACAGGTTCGGATTCGTTGAGCGGCTCGGTGTTCGAGCGTAACGCGACGGTGGCGAGTCTCGTCGAGCACATCTATCGGCAAGATTTCGGACAGGTTGCCATCGAGGGTGAAGACGGGCGCTGCTGGACGATTGGAGAGCTGCGGGACGAGGCCAATCGCATTATGAACGCGCTGCGTGGCCAGGGCTTGATGGCTACGGACCGGGTGATGTACATCGGGCGGAACCTTCCTGAGTTCCTGGCGATCGATTGCGGGCTTGCTGCGGCGGGTTTGGTGAAGGTCCCGGTGAACTTCCGGCTGTCGGCCGAGGAGATCGAGCAGATCGTTTCGCTCGTCGGGCCGCGGGCCGTCATCGCCGACCATGAATCCGCCTCGGCTCTCGTCGACTGCGCCTGGTCGGGCGACACGGTGAGTATCTGCATCAACAGGACGGGGCAGGAGACGCCACCGGGCTGGAGCGACTACGACACGATGATGGGCCGTGCCAGCAGCGTGGCGAGCGCAGCGTGTGTGCGCGGGTCGGATCTGTACCAGATTCGCCTGACCTCGGGCTCGACGGGGCGCCCGAAAGGTGTGTTGACGACCCACTTCGCGGCGCGGGAGGCAATCCTCGGGAACCTGTGGGTGCTGGGCCGGGAGCTCGGAAGACGGCCGCCCCGGAACCTCGTGCTGATGCCCGCCACCATGCAGACGGGCTGGACGTTGCTGCCAACGCTGATGCTTGGAGGTACCAACGTGATCCGCTCGCGCTACGCGGCCGACCGGCTGATCGCAGACGTCGTGTCGTCGCACATCACGACGGTAAACGTCGTTCCGACCATCCTGCGGGACCTGGCGCAGTGCACGGACGTGGAAACGCTCGCGTCCGCCGATCTGGAGGCCATCGTGTACGCGGGAGAGCCCGCGCCACGCGAAGCGGTGGCGGCGCTGTGGGAGCACACCAAGTCCCTGGTGCAGACGTACGGCCAGACGGAGGCTCCGTCGTGGACGACCTGGCTCTCCAGCGCGGACCATGCCGACCCCGAGTTGCGCAAGACAGTCGGTCGCTCCACTCCGCGCAACACATGGGCTGTCCTCGACGATGACGGTGCTCCGGTCGCGGAGAGCGGTGTCATGGGTGAGCTCGCCATCCGTGGAGGGTCCATCACGGCGGGGCTGCTTGGGGCGGAGGACGAGTACAGGGAGCGACTGGTGGGCGGTGTGTGGTGGTGCACGGGCGATGTCGGCCACATCGATGATCGCGGGTACATCACGGTCGTGCAGCGGAAGAAGGAGATGATCATCTCGGGCGGTTCGAACATCTACCCCGGCGAAATCGAGAACGCGTTGCTGCAACATCCGGCCGTTCAGGAGGCTGCGGTGTTCGGGGTTCCGGACCTGCGGTGGGGAGAGCGGCCGATCGCCGTGGTGTACGGGCGCGCCCTGGCCGACCGGGACGTGGATGGGATGGGGGCGTGGCTTCAGGGCCGAGTGGCTCGCTACAAGATCCCCAAGACGATTGAACGGTCGGCGCAACCACTGCCCCGGCAAGGGGAGGACGGCAAGCTCGCGAAGGGGCGGCTGCGTGCCGCCTACCTGGAGGATGACAGCCGATGACGCCTTCAGGGACGTCGACCGGGGGCGGGGCTGCCGGCATCCTGCGGGTGTCGGCACCTCGAGTGCACCGTGGTCGGCGCGTACATCGGAGAGGAGCGTCGGTGTCCGAACAGTGGAGATCACCGTGACGGCCGTTGACAACCTGCCCGATCGCGATGTTGGTCTCGTCGTGTCTGAGGCCGAGATCAGTACCGTTCGCATCAGCCGGGAGCGTCGGGGAAACTCGGTGACGCCGGCGCTGATGGATGAGCTTGCAGTTCGCATCGGGGCGCTCGACGAGAGCGATGCCGTCCGGGGGGTGGTGCTGTCGGGCACCGAGCGGATCTTCTGCTCCGGTGCAGACTTGACAGAGCTCGGCGAAATGTGGCGCTCACAGGGAACGGAAGCAGTGGTGGAGTACCTGAGTGAGCGATGGATGCCATCCGTCCAGGCAGCGCTCCGCGGAACCCGCCGGTGCGTTCTCCGGTCGGAACTGGGTCAGCGATCCGAAGCTCGCGATGCGCACCGGCGCCACGCCCGACATCAGCCACGCGATGATGTCCAGATCGTGGCAGCACTTCGCCAGCAGCATCGGGTTCGACCGCTCCCGGCTGCT
>JAJYNV010000189.1 GCA_021786135.1 Bacillota bacterium | reverse complement strand
TTGCTTCCCGCCGCTGCGCGGCGGGCGCTCGACGGGCGTCACGTGCCCTGTCCCGGCCGCACCTGAGGTCATGAATACGTTCGGTGCGACGGCTCCGGGGCGACCGGTCTTCTGCCCTGACCGGGGATCTTGCAGCCTGGGATCCCCTCTCTTCAGGCCGGACAGGGACGCTCCCCTTCTTCGCCATTGCTTGACTAAAGAGTATCCGGGAGCATGCTGCGGCTGTCAAGGCGCGCCTTCTCGCATGGCGAAAAGGCGCGCCTGGCGATTGGCGTCGGGCCTAGCCCGCTGTGCCGTCCTTCCTCTGATGCAGCCAGACCCAGTTGCCGGAGGGGTCCTGCACCGTGGCCATGAAGCACGGCGGAAACTCCGTCGTGTCGACCGTCACCGGCACGCCCTTCTGGCGCAGTTCGGCCACGGCCGCCGCCACGTCGGGCACGGCCAAGGCGACGCCGATGGCCGCGTCTGGACCCGCCTCGAGCCGCCGTGCGATTGCCTGGGCGTCGGCGAGGATGAGCGACAGCGTCACGTTGCCGGCGTCATACTCAGCCCAGCTGTCACCAAATTCGCCGACCGCCGCGAGGCCGAGCAGATTGCCGTAGAAGTCTCGCGCGGCCGCCATATCGGATACCGCGATGCCCACGAAGTCCACACCCCGGACACGCATGGGTTCCCCTCCCAAAGAGTTCTTACGTCAAGAATATAGAACATGCGTTCGATACGCAAGAGCCGTCCACGTTAAGAAACCCGGTTACCAGGGGTGCTCGGCTAGAATGCCTCCGCTGGCGGTCGGCCGAGCGCCCGCAAAACGTCCGCCGCGATATCCGCGACGGGCACGCCGCAGAGCGCCGCATCCTTCAGCCGACCCGAGGCGTACAAGGCCCGTCCCAGGGCGACCGCCGCCGCGTCCTCCGCCGCAAACGCCGCCACGACGTCCGCCGACCGCGGCGACGCCCGCCGGAGCCAGGCATCCGTCTGCAGCACGAGCGAAACCGTCTGCACCATGGGCTCGGGCCCGACGACCTGCATCGCCTTGGACGCCAGGTAGGGGGTCGCGCGGGTCAGATTCGCCGCTCCGGCCCAGCCGTCCCGGGCACCGTAGCGGATCTCGCGCACGCCGCACATGAGGGCGGCGCCGAAGCACATGGGACATGGCTCAAGCGACGTGTAGAGCACACCTGCCGCCATGTCTTCATGGGAGGCGGGCGGCACCTGCGCGAGCACGTTCATCTCCGCGTGTGCGATCCGGCTGCCGCTCAGCTGGGGTCCCTGTCGCGGCTCGTCGATCCTGTTGCGGCCCCGCAGGAGCACGGCGCCGCTCGCATCCGCATACGCCGCGCCGATCGGCAGGGAGCCGGCCCGGTAGGCCGCCCATGCCTCCTCGAGGCAGGCCAACCACGGCGCCGCGATCATCACGCCGCAACACCTCTCTTCCGCTCCCTCTGCCCGCCGGTTTCACTTCGCAGCTTTGAGCATCAGACCTGCTCAGGGCGACGAGGCAAGGCGAGACGAGCGGCATGTTCGTCCCGGCGCGGCCATAGGCCTTTGCAGGAGGCTCGATCAAACGTGGGCGCTCTCGCGCAAGGCACGCTCACCCTGTTCGGCGCAGGGCTCGTCAACCGCGTGCTCGGCTTCTTCTACCGCATCCTCCTGGCCCAACGCCTCGGCAGCCAGGGCATGGGCCTCCTGGGCTACGCGTTCCCTATCCTGCACGTGGCGATCACCGCGGCGACGGCCGGGCTGCCGGTTGCAGTCTCGAAGATCGTGGCCGAGCGGGCGGCGCTCAATCCAGGGCGCGTGCGCGAAGTGTTGCGCACCTCGCTGCGCTTCGTGCTGGTGCTGAGTGTCGTCGCCACAGTGATCCTGTTCTTCAGCCTGCGGTTCCTCGAGACGACGGTGCTCGCCGATCCCCGTGCGATCGCGCCGCTCACCGCCCTCCTGCCGCTTCTCACCATCGTGTCCATCTCGTCGGTGCTGCGTGGCTACTTCCAGGGCCTCCAGCGCATGACGCCCTCGGCCGTCGGCCAGGTGATCGAGCAGGTCGTCCGCATCGCCAGCGCGCTTTGGCTGATCGACCGTTTTCAGCACGATGGCGTGGCAGCGATGGCTGCGGCCGCCGCCGCCGGCATGGTCGCGGGGGAACTCTGCGGCCTGCTCGTGCTGTGGGTCTCGTACCTGCTGCGCAAGGGCCCTGCCCCCGCACCGCTGCCTGTGACGGTGCCTGACTCGACCCTGCGCGAACTGCTTGGGCAGGCCCTGCCGATCAGCGTCACACGCATCATCGGCAGCGTGACGGAGTTCCTCGACGCCGCAATCATCCCGCGCCGGCTCGAGGCTTCCGGAATGACGCGCGATGCCGCCACGGCCTTCTTCGGCAACCTCGGCGGCATGGCGATGCCCCTGCTCTTCTTTCCGACGGTCATCACGGCTGCCCTCAGCCAGGCGCTGGTGCCGGCCGTCTCGGACGCCTGGGCACGCGGCGACGTGGCCCTCGTGCGCCGCCGCATCGCACAGTCCCTCTATGTGGCCCTGATCGTCGCGCTGCCCACGAGCGCCGTCTTCATCGTGATGGGACACCTGCTCGGCATCCTCTTCTACGGCCAGCGGCAGGTCGGCGATCTCCTCATCCCCTTGGCCTTCGCCGCTCCCTTCGTCTACCTCGAGTCTGGCGTCTCCGCCGTCCTGCGCGGCCTCGGACGCGCGGCGCTCGCCATGACCAACGGACTTGTGGGTTCGGCCCTGCGCCTCGTCATCGTCTACACCCTCACGGTGCTGCCGGGATTCGGCATCCGGGCCGTCATCCTGGCCATCTCGGTGGACCTCTTCATCTCGTTCTGGCTCAACTACCGCGCCCTCTGCCGGGTGACCGGCTTCGCGGCCGACCTGCGCCGCATCGTGATGCCTCCGCTCGTCGCCGGCCTCGCCCTCTTCCTCAGCCTTCGCTTCCTGGAGGATCTCGCCATGCGCTTCGGTGCCACACTCTGGGTCGCGACCCTGGCCGCGATCGGCTGCGGCGGTCTCATCTATCTCCTGCTGCTGTTGCTGCTCGGCGGCGGCAGACGGAGCTTCAACACACTATGAGTCGCCATCTTGCCTGCGCGTTCCTGGCGGCCCTGCTCCTGCTCTCCGGCTGCGGCGCTTCGCGTCCCGTGGCGCCTTTGCCCGAGGTGCCCGTCGGCAACCTCGGCGCCCCTCTGGCGCTCGCTCCCCTGCTGCTGGGTGCGGGCGGCCCTGGTACCCTGCTCTCCGGCAGCGGCCCCAGGGGGCTCGCATCACCGTTTCTCGTCGCCCCCGCGACCGATCTCCCGCAGCTCAGCGCACAGGGCTTCACGGTCATCGGGGGCCTCTGCCGCACCTCGCCTCAGACGCTCCTCTGGCATGGCGACACCGTGTTCGGCTGGACCGACCTCGCCCGGGGACCTCTCTACCTTGCGCCCGGCGCCGATCCCAGGACGCTCGCGATCGCCGTCGCTCGCTACAAGGGCGTGCTCGACAAACTTCCGACCGTGCTGACCGCCCAAGGTGGCGTACGTGCATTCCAGCAGGATCCGGCGGGGTTTCTTCTCGCGCCCGAACCGCTCGCGAGCTCGCTCGTGGCCAAAGGCAAAGCCGAGATCGCGCAGCCGCTCGCCGACGAGCTTGGCCCGTACCCCACCTGCCTCGTCTTCACCCGCTCGCAGGTTTTGCACCAGGACCCCCTGCTCGTGCTCGCACTTCTCCGCCGTCTCAACGCGGGGCTCCTCGAGATCGCCGCCGAAAGCCCGCGGCGCGAGCTGCCCGAACTCCGGGCGCTCGCGCCGACCCTGCCGGCTACGGCCATCCTGCGTGCGATGGCCGTAGCCCGCGAGGAACAACTCTTCCGCGATACGGTACTACTCGACCCCCAGGACCTCCGCCTGCTGCATGACGAGATCGCGCCCGGCGTCTGGCCCCGGGGCGCCATCGACCTCGGTCCTGCGCGCACGGCGCTGGAGCGGCCGTTCGTCCGCTAGATCGCATGTCATGAGGAGGATGGGCCGCGGGAAGCGGCGCCCGGTGAGGCGGCCCACCGCCCGGAAGCCGACCGAGCGGTAGCAGGCGACGGCGCGCCCATTGCGCTCCTCCACCCGCAGGTAGACGTCCTTGAGCCGCAGGTGCTCCTGGGCGTAGGCCAGCACGAGAGCCAGGACGCGCCTGCCGTAGCCGCGTCCGAGATCCCCTGCCTGTGCGATTCCGATGCGCACCTCGGCCGTGCGCTCGCCGCGGCGCATGTCGAAGATCTCGACCTCGCCGATGGCGCGTTCATGGAGCATGATCCAGAAGACCTGCCGTCGCCGCCTGTCCCACAGCTCGCTCCAGGGTCCGGCCTCGATCGTTCTGCCAAAGCTCTGGGCGTCCTCGTCGCCGCTCCAGTCGAGGGTCATCTGGTCCTGCCGGCGGCGTGGCAGCAAAAAGAGATCCTGGTCGCGCAACTCCATTAGGGCAAGGCACCTCAAGTCTAGTGAGATGTCCTGCGACTTCGCCGAAATGACGACCAGTCCCTTTATGTAAATTAGCCCATCGGAACCTGTCGGATGGTGGCGATGAAGCTTTCGATGGCCTGCCTGCCCTCGAGCGTCCGCGCCGACCAGAACACGACGGGAGCATCGCTGCCGAGCGTCTCGACGATCTCCTTCTCCCGGCTGCGCCAGCTGCCGCGACCCACCTGGTCCGCCTTGCCGAGCAGGAGCAGAAGAGGGTCTCCACGCCGTTTGAGAAGCTCATGCCAGACGATGTCGAGCTCGCTCGGCCGGTGGCGGATGTCCACAAGCTGCACCGCCGCGCAGAGTGCCTCGCGTCGCTGGGCGTAGCGCTCGAGCAGTGCCGTCTGGCGGCGCTGCTGCTCCTTTGACATATGCGCGTAGCCGTAGCCGGGCAAGTCCACCAGCAGGACACCGTCGCCGGCGTAGAAGTTCAAGGTGCGCGTACGGCCGGGGTCACGGGACGTGCGCGCAACCTTGGCTCCCGCCAACGCGTTGATCAGGCTCGACTTGCCGGCGTTCGAGCGGCCGAACAGCGCCACCTCCCGCATACCGGTCACAGGCCAGCTCTCGAACGCCATGGCCGACTGCAGGAAACGCAGGCGCATCAGCTGGCAGGCGCCGGCCGCAGGGCGGCGGCCAGCACCTCGTCCATGTTCTCGACCAGGAGGAAGCTGATGGCGTGCCGCACCTTCGGCGGCAGCTCCTCGAGGTCCGGCTGGTTCGCCTTCGGCACGATCAGCGTGCGCACGCCGAGGCGATGCGCCGCCAGGGCCTTCTCCTTCAGCCCGCCGATCGGCAGCACCTTGCCGCGCAGCGTGATCTCGCCCGTCATGGCGACATCGGCGCGCACCGGCCGCCGGCTGAGCGCCGAGGCGAGCGCCGTGGCCATGGTGATGCCGGCCGATGGGCCTTCCTTCGGGGTCGCGCCTTCCGGCACATGGATGTGCACATCGACCTTGTCGGGAAAGTCATCGCCGATGCCAATCTCGTCGCGCCGTGAGCGGATGTACGTGTAGCCGGCCTGGGCGGACTCGCGCATCACCTCGCCCAGCTTGCCTGTCAGGACGAGGTTGCCCTTCCCGGGCACGACGCTCACCTCGATCGGCATGGCGTCCCCGCCCACCTCGCTCCAGTAGAGGGCCGTCGCCACGCCCACCTCGTCCGCTTTGCGCAGGTCGTGGCCGAGGAAGCGACGCGCACCGAGCTGGCGCTCAAGCGAGCGTGGGGTTGCACGCAGCGCGCCACGTCCAGCGATCTTTCGCCTGGCGGCCTTGCGGCAGAGCGCTGCGATCTGGCGTTCCAGGCTGCGCACGCCCGCCTCGCGGGTGTAGCCCTCTACGACCGCTTCGAGCGTGCCGCGCCCGAGCACCAGGTCCTGAGTCCTGAGCCCGTGCTCCTCCAGCTGGCGCGGCAGGAGGTGGCGCCGCGCGATCTGCACCTTCTCCTCCTCGGTGTATCCCGGCAGGGAGATCATCTCCATGCGGTCGAGGAGAGGCTGGGGGATGTGCTGCGCCATGTTCGCCGTGGTGATGAAGAGCACGTGCGAGAGGTCGAAGGGCAGCTCGACGTAGTGGTCCGAGAACTTGTCGTTCTGTGCGGGATCGAGCACCTCGAGCAGGGCGGCGGCGGGATCGCCGCGGAAGTCCTGCGCCATCTTGTCGACCTCGTCGAGCAGGAAGACGGGGTTGCGGCTACCCGCCTGACGCATGCCCTGCATGATCCGCCCCGGCAGGGCTCCGACATAGGTGCGCCGATGTCCGCGCACTTCGGCCTCATCCCGCAC
>JAJYNV010000044.1 GCA_021786135.1 Bacillota bacterium | reverse complement strand
CCTGCTTCTAAGGCGCTGAGCCCTTGTCCTGCGCCGATCGTGGCGGCAGGTGTCTTACGTTCGACATGCCTGCGCCTTCCCGCAGGCGCGCCTGCAGAGCCTCCTGCTCGCGCAGGGACTCATCCAGGAGCCGCAGCAGGAGAGAGCGGCTCAGCCGCAGTCTTGCCACCATCTCTCGCAGGTGCTGAACCTCTTCCTCCGCATCCATGGCCTCACCAAGTCTAGCCTACGATGCCCGGTCCCCGATCATGCGCCGAGCCTAAGCAGGAAGCGCTCCACGTCGTCCCCTGTCAGGACATAGGTGCCGAGCGGCGCGTCGTCCGACTTGGCGTGAAAGTCGCTGCCACCGGTGACGAGACGCAACCCGAGATCTCGCGTCGTCCTTCGCAGCATCTCAGTCTGCGCCGGACTCGCGCTGGGGTGGACGACCTCCATCGCATCGATCCCCGCCCGGGTGAGTTCCTCGAGCGGTGCATGCTCGTAGCGGCAGGGGTGGGCGAGGCTCGTGAGTCCGCCCTGCTCGCGCGCCGCGACGATCACATCCTTGGCCGCGGGCCTGAAGCGCGGGACGTACCCTGGACGGCCCGGGTTGAGCAAGCGTTCGAACGCCTCCGGCACATCGGGCACGACTCCAGCTGCCACGAGCGCTCGGGCGACATGCGGTCGACCAGGCTGCGACTGCGCCAGTACCTGGGTCTCGTCGAGGGAGATCCCGACCCGACGCAGCTGGATCAACATCTTCGCGGCCCGTCCATGTCGCTCGTCCGAAAGCCTGTCCAGGATGTCCCGGTACGGACCGGTCGGCAGGGCGTGGAAGTAGCTCAGGAGGTGCACCTCGGCGCCGTCCTGCTCGGCAGCGATCTCGGCGCCGCAGATCGCGACGATGCCGGCCCTCGCCGCCGAAGCGGCGAAGGCCGGCACGCCGAGACACGTGTCGTGATCGGTCAGCGCGGCGACCTGCACGCCTGCGGCCTTGAGGCCCTGGACGAGAGCCTCCGGCTGCCAGAGGCCGTCGGAAGCGGTCGAGTGCAGCTGCAGGTCACCGCGCAATGCCATATCACCCCTGGATCGCGAAGCGTACCAGCGTCTCGACGCCGAAGCCGCTCGCACCGTGGCCGGCATCCCCGGACTGTTCACGATAGGCTGTGCCGGCGATGTCCAGGTGAGCCCACGGCGTGTCTCCGGCGAAACGGGCCAGGAAGGCCGCCGCGGTGGACGAGCCGCCGGCGCGGCCCCCCGTGCTCTTGGTGTCGGCGATCGCGCTCTTGAGCGCCTCCTGGTGCTCTGGATCGATCGGCATGCGCCAGTAGCGCTCGCCAGAGGATTCACCAGCGGCCAGTACCGCTGCGGCGTGCCCTTCGTCATTCGCGAACAGGCCTGAGCGATGGTTGCCGAGGGCCACCACAATGGCGCCCGTAAGCGTGGCGAGGTCGATGATGTCCCCGACGCCCTCGCGCCGCAGGAGCGCAAGGCCGTCCGCCAGGACGAGCCGGCCTTCGGCGTCGGTGTTCGACACCTCGACGGTGTCGCCGGAGAGCATGCGCAGGACATCGGACGGTCTGTAGGCGCCGGTGCCCGTCATGTTTTCCGCCAGAGCCAGGACACCGATGAATCGCCCCTTGGCTCCGATCCGGCTGATGGCGTGCATGGCGCCTGCGACGGCAGCCGAGCCTGCCATGTCGCTCTTCATGGTGAACATGCCCTCCTGCGTCTTGAGGTCCAGTCCACCCGAGTCGAACGTGATGCCCTTGCCGAGGAAGCCATGCCAAGGGCCCTCCCCGCCATCGTGGCGCAGCACCAGGATCGCAGGTGCGTGCGCGGATCCGCGACCCACCGCCAGAATGCCGCCTGCTCCCATCTCGCGCAGGCGCTCATGGCTCAGTACCTCGCACGTGAGGCCTGTACCCGCAGCGATATCTTCCACCCGTTTGGCGAGGAGATCCGGCGTCTTGTCGTTCGGCGGGGTGTCGACGAGCTCCCGCGCAATGGCGACACCTTCAGCGATGGCTGTCGCGCGGATGCGCGCGCCCTCCCCTACTGGCGCTGACGTCCAGAGCGTCAGCTGCTCGACGCCCCCATCCTCCCCGCCCGACTTGTAGCGTCGAAACTCGTAAGCCCCAACTGCACCGCCGATCAGCGCCGCCTCCGCCGCCGCCTCGGTACCGCAGGGGGCGCCCTCCGCCGGGATCACCGCAACCGCCCTACTCCCGAGTTCCTTGGCCTTGCGCACGCCCTGCGCCGCCGCGCGGCGCAGCCGAAAGCGGTCACTGTCGTCCCGATGTCCCAGCCCCACCACGACGGCCATGCGGTCACCGCCCGCGAGCGGCAGCACGACCAGATCCCCCATGTCACCCTTGAACGCCTTCTTGCCGAAGACGCGCCCCAGCGTGCCGCCGGAGAGTTCGTCAAGTTCCGCCGCCATGCCGCCGAGCGGCTGGTCCGAGCACAGGAACGCAACGATCGTGTCGCCGGTCCACGCATGCAACGGGCCGCCCTGCCAGTCGAACTCCATGTTCAGGCTTCCCTTCTATGCCAGTACTGTGCGCAGCACCCTGCGCAGGTTGCCGCCGAGGATTCCCTCGCACTCCGCTGAGGTGAATCCCGCCTGTGTCAGAGCAACCCGCAGGTTGCCGTAGTCCTGCACCCCTCCGAGCCCCTCCGGCCAGGCCGAGATGCCGTCGAAGTCCGAGCCGAGGCCGATATGCTCCGGCCCCACGAGGTCCGCGATATATCGCACATGTCGGATCAGGTCTTCGAGTTTGGCCGGTCCCTCGTCCATGACGAACTGGGTGTAGAAGTTCATGCCCGCGACGCCACCGCGCGCGGCTAGCGCCTTGAGCTGCTCGTCGCGCAGATTGCGCGGATGGTCGCAGACATTGCGCGCGTTGGAATGCGATGCGATGAACGGCCCCTCGCTCGCCTCGAGGAGATCCCAGAACCCGCGCTCGCCGAGGTGCGAAACGTCGAGGACCATGTTGAGGCGCTGCATCGCCTGGACAATCCTGCGACCAGCCGAACTGAGCCCCCCGCCCGACGCCTGTTCAAGGGCTCCGTCGGCGAGGTCGTTGCGCTCGTTCCAGGTCAGCATGGCGCTGCGCACGCCGAGCATGTGGAGTGCCTCCAGCACCTCCACCGACCCGCCGATCGCACTGAGGCCCTCTATGGCCAAGAGCCCTCCGACGGTGCCATCGCGGGAATCCACGTCGGACGCCGACACCACCGGACGCAGGCGGCCCTCACTCGCGACAACCGACCGGTGAAACTGCGTGATCATCTCGAGGATGCGTCTCAGATTCACGCCGGTGTCGCGGGTCGGCACAGTAAAGAGGGCAAAGAACTGCAGGCCCACCTGAGACGCCAGCAGGCGCTGGAGGTCCAGTTGACCGGGCAGCGTGTCGCAAAGACTGGTGCCTGCCGGATGCTCGCCAGTCAGGAGCATCAGCGTGTCGCAATGGGCATCGGCAATCGAAGCTAATGTCAATTCACTCGCGGATGAAGATCCGCTGCACCTCCCTGGCCATTCCCGACTCTCGTTCCACCTCCACGACTACGGCATTGATCTGACGCCTTCCTTCCGCCACCTCAAAACGCGTAGGCAACTGGCGCAACATGCGCTGTACCATGGCGTCCTTGTCCATGCCCAGGACGGAATCGGCAGGACCGGTCATGCCGACGTCGGTGATATAGGCCGTGCCGGCCGGAAGGATGCGCTCGTCAGCCGTCTGCACATGGGTATGCGTACCGAGAACGGCGGCGGCGCGCCCGTCGAGATACCAGCCCATGGCCTCCTTCTCCGAGGTCGCCTCGCCGTGGAAATCCAGCAGCGCCACATCGAAGCGTCCCTGGTGGGCTTCGAGCTCGGCGTCGACGGCGCGGAAAGGATCGTCGAGCAGGATGGGCAGGAAGACGCGCCCCATGGCGTTCATCACGAGCACGCGGCAACCGGCCGCTTCCACCACCGCCGCTCCGCGCCCTGGGGCTCCAGGAGGGTAGTTGAGCGGGCGAAGGAGGCGTGGCTCCTCGTCGAGAAGCGTCATCGCCTCCTTCTTGTCGAAGGTGTGGTTGCCGAGCGTGACAACATCCGCTCCCGCCGCGCGCAGTTCCTCATAGACGGATGGTGTGATGCCGAATCCCGCCGCGGCGTTCTCGCCATTGACGACCACGAGGTCCGCACCGTAGCTGCGCCGCAGAGCGGGCAGCTGCTCGCGCAGCATGGTTCGACCCGGTCGGCCGCAGACATCCCCGACCATCAAGATGCGCAATCAGCTACCTCCTTCAAGCTCGGGCAACCAGGCGAAGGGGTGCACGCCCTGCACCAGGGCGTGCAGGAAGCCGGTGGCCTGGCGAATCTCCCACTGGGCGTCGGGTTTGCCGCGCTGGCGAATGAAGTGGCAGACCTCCGCCAGGTCAAGGGACGCGAGAATCGAGCGGCGATGCGCATTGAGAACGAGGTAACGCCGCGCGGGATGCTCAGCGCCAAGACGGTTCGCGGCTGCGGCCGCCCTCTCCGCGGCCTCCTGCAGGAGACCTTCGGCACCGGCGGCGCGCACGAGCGGCGGCACGACTATGCCGCCCGAGAATCCAGGCTCAGACCAAGTGAAATCCATGCGTCTCGAGTGCCGCAACAGCTGGTGCCAGGCAGCTTCGGAGACATCGAACTGGACCTCGTAGCGCAGGAGGTGATAGGCGGCCGGAGGCGTGTCGTAGGGACCGAAGGGCGTGATCGACTGCACCAGCCCCAGAAGCTCCCGATCGGTGCGGTGGGTGAGTTCTTCGCCCGGTCGCACCGCGGCTGCCAGTCGGCGCAGTGCAGCCCCGTTCGGTACGGTGCCTATGAGCCGCACGGGCGTCGTGGCATCGCCGCGGGGCTCGCCTCCGAGCGGACGCTGGCGCACGGATTCCGATGGGTCGGCATGGCGCAGGAGGGTTGGCACGACCACCTTGGCCTCGTCGCGCATGGCATCGCCGAGGCGGACATCCTCGGCATGCGGCGACGAGCGCAGCAGCACAATGGCATCGCGCAGCGCTCGGGCGTTGCCGGTGACGCCGAGATTGGTCAACGTGGCGAGGGGAAGTGCATAGCGCGCATCCTCGAACGCCAGCCGATCGAGGCGCCGGGCGGTCTTCTCGTCCGCGAGGTCAAGGTTCCTCTCGGCGGCCAGATGGCCCACGATCGCCTGCCGGATCGCAAGGTAGCTGTCATAGAGCGCATCCATGGTCTCTTCATAGAGCTCAGCCTCGCGCTGGGTCAGGTCAGGCAGATAGTAGGCGCCACGCTGCGGTCCCTGGTAGCGCTGCGAGTATTCCGTGAAGCTGAGAAAGGGGTTCGCGAGTTCGAGCGCCGCCGACGCCAGGCGCGACACGCGCTCAACGCCGAGATGCACCGACGCATGCTCCGCGACGGACGCATGTCCGTAATTCACGACCCAGCGCTCGTGGAAGGCCGATGCCGAAGCGACAGCCTGCGTCGCGGCCACCATTCCGGCGCCGGCTCCGAAGGCACCGATATCACCCTCGTCGCCGGCCAGGAGGCGTGCCAGGTTTTCCCGGAACGAAAGCGGGCTACGTGAGACGTAGGCAAAGATGACCGCGATCACTTCCTCGGGCAGGTTGAAGATCGCGTAAACGTCGCGGTCCGTATTGGAGACGAAACGCTCCAGCGATGACAATCGATTGCCCTCCTCCACAAAGACGGGGGCCGGCCTAAGACCGCCCCCCGCCCACCGTTCCCTTACTTCGCGATATCGACGGCTCGCGTCTCGCGCACCACAGCCACCTTGATCTGTCCCGGATAGGTCAGTTCCTGCTCGATCCTGCGCGCGATGTCGTGGGCCATGCGCACCGCCTGGAGATCGTCCACCTTGTCGGGTCTGACGATGATCCGGATCTCGCGCCCAGCCTGGATGGCGTACGTCTTCTCGACGCCTTCGAACGAATCTGCGATCTCCTCGAGCTTGCGCAGTCGCTTGACGTACAGTTCCAGGCTCTCGCGCCGCGCGCCCGGCCTGGCCGCAGAAATCGCGTCCGCGGCCGTGACGATGACCGCTTCGACCGAGTGCGGCTCACCGCCGTGGTGTGCCTCCATGGCCCAGATCACGGCCTGCGGCTCCTTGTACTTGCGCAGCAGGTCGATGCCGAGTTCGAGGTGCGTGCCCTCCATCTCGTGCGTCAGAGCCTTGCCGATGTCGTGCAAGAGTCCGCCTCGCTTGGCCACCTGGATGTCGGCGCCCAGTTCGGCTGCGATCATGCCGGCGACAAGCGCCACCTCGACCGAGTGCTTGAGGACG
>JAJYNV010000096.1 GCA_021786135.1 Bacillota bacterium | reverse complement strand
GACGGCGGTCGCAAGCGTGTTGAGAAGGGCCACCGGCAGAAGCACTTTCCAGCCGAAGGCCATGAGGCGGTCGTAACGCAGCCGAGGCAGCGTCGCCCGCAGCCAGATGAAGAAGTACATGAACGCCGCGACCTTGATCAGGAACCAGATCTCCGGCGGCAGCCACGGACCGTGCCAGCCACCGAGGAAGAGTGTCGTTGCGAGACCGGATACCGTAATCATGTTGATGTACTCGGCCATCATGAACATGGCCCACTTGAGACCCGTGTACTCCGTGTGGTAACCAGCCACGAGCTCGTTCTCCGCTTCCGGCAGGTCGAAGGGAGTGCGGTTCGTCTCGGCGACCATCGTGATCACGTAGATGATGAAGCCGACGATCTGCGGCACGATGAACCACAGGTGGTACTGCTTCGCGATGATCGTGTTGAGATCGGCGGATCCCGCCGCGAGCAGAACGCCCGTCACTGCAAGGCCCATCGCCAGTTCGTAGGAGATGATCTGCGCCGTCGATCGCAGACCGCCGAGCAGGCTGTACTTGTTCGCCGAAGCCCAGCCGCCGAGGATCAGTCCGTACACGCCGAGCGATGTCACGGCGAAGATGAAGAGGATGCCGATATTCGGCCCGCCGATCTCCATCGGCACCGTCTGGCCGAAGATGTGGATCGGCGGTCCCCACGGAATGACCGCAAACGCCACCAGCGCCGCCGTCAGGGAGATGAGCGGCGCAAGGAGGTAGATGAAGCGGTCCGCCGCGGTCGGAATGATCTCTTCCTTGAATACCAGCTTGAGTCCATCTGCCACGAACTGCATGACACCGGCGGGCCCCAGGCGGTTCGGCCCGGGCCGGAACTGGAAGCGAGCCAGCACCTTGCGCTCGATCCATGTCATCAAGCCGAACGCGGAGAGCAGCAGCACGGCCGTGATCAGGCCCTTGACCAAGATGAGAATGACTGTGAGCATTCTACTCTGCCCTCCCAGCGAGCTCCGCCTGCGGCCCGAGCGAGCGCAGGAACGGATCGGGTGTTACACCCTTGTGGTAGATGCTTGCCTGGACAGGTGCCCGCGCCACGGGTTCGTAGCCGCCCGTGGGCTGCGGTACTCCATCGCGGCGGTGCGCCTCGAACAGGGAAGGCAGTTCGGACCGGACGGCGGCTGCCGTCTCTTCCTGTCCCCAGGCGACCCCCAGGAGCTCCGCCATGAGCTGCCAGTCGTCGTAGACGCCGCTCGGGCGGGTCGCGCCGGCATAGTACCGCTGCGCACGCCCCTCCATGTTCACGAAGTGCCCATCCGACTCGGCCCACGCAGCGAGAGGCAGAACCACGTCGGCGCGTTCCGTCAAGGCACTCGGCACCACCTGCGCCACAGCCAGGAACTTGAGCTGGCTCAAGGCCGACGCGACAAGCTCCTGGTCGGGGAACTCGTCGAGTTCCTGCGCCAGCAGGAACAGGCCGTCGAGCTCGCCCTTCGCGGCCGCCTCGAGCATCGACCTCGTGTCGAGCCCACCCTCGCCGGGCACGAGACCCACCGCCTGGGCACCGAACGAATTGGCGAGACCACCCACCACCATGGTGTAGGTCTCACCGGAGCGCGCATGGACGGCAGCCTCGATCGCGTCAGTCACGTCGTGTCCGCGTCCGCTCCAGATCATCAGCACTTTCTTCGCCTTGAGGAAGGCCTCGCCGACCTCACCCTCGCCCTTCGCGATCTGCGCTAGGGTCTGGGCGACGTTTCCCGTCATTACGTCTTGGTGGGGCATGTCGAGAAGACCCGTGCGCTCTGAGATGCTCACGATGCGCAGGCCGCCGCGCGCAAAGCGTCGCAGCCGCAGGCTGAGCACCGGGGCCTCTTCGTTCAGTTCGGCGTCGAGCGCCAGCACAAGGTCTGCGTCGTTCACGTCGTCGATGCGGCCGACCTGTCCCGGCGCAATGGCCGTTGTCAGCGGCAGGACGCGGTGGTCGACGTTCCTCGATCCCAGCTTCTCTTCCATCCAGCGACGCATCAGGTACTGGGCCTCGAGCGAGCTGCGGCCCCCGCCAAGCGCACCGACCCGGCCCTTCATGCCGTTCCCGACAGCGGCGATCGCCTCGGGCCATGACACCGGAGCGAGCCTGTCGCCACGGCGGATGAGGGGCTCGGTGACCCGGACGCCCTCGTGCACGAATCCGTACCCGAAGCGACCGCGGTCGCAGAGCCAGCCCCAGTCGATCTCCTCGTTGTCCCGCGACAGGATGCGCTTTACCTCGCCATGGCGCAGCGACAGCCGAATGTTGCAGCCGACTGGGCAGTGCGGGCAGATCGACTCGACCTCGTCGAGGTCCCACGGGCGGGCCTTGAAGCGGTATGGCCGCGACGTGAGGGCGCCGACGGGGCAGATCTCGATGGTGTTGCCGGAGAAGATCGAGTCGAAGGTGCGCCCTTCGGCGACGTCGACGACCGCGTGGCCGCCTCGGTCATGCAGTGTCAGCACAGGATCGCCGGCCACTTCCTGCATGAAGCGAACGCAGCGCATGCACTGGATGCAGCGCTCCTGGTCGAGTTCGACGATCGGTCCGAGTGGCCGCGCCTTGTCGAGGTGGCGCTTGTGATCGGCGAAGCGCGTCAGGTTCGGCCCGTAGCGGATCGAGTTGTCCTGCAGCTCGCACTCGCCGCCCTTGTCGCAGACGGGGCAGTCGAGGGGATGATTCGCGAGCAGGAACTCGAGCACGCCCGCGTGCGACTTGCGCACCTCGTCGGTGTCCGTGTGGACGACCATGCCCTCCGCCACCGGGGTCGCACAGGCCGGCTGCAGCTTCGGCATCTTCTCGATGCGCACGAGACACATGCGGCAGGCCGCCACCGGATCCATGCGCGGATGGTAGCAGAAGACGGGAATGTCGATACCCGCCTGCTTGGCGGCGTCGAGGATCAAGGTCCCGGGCTCGACCTGTACCTCCCGGCCGTCGATCGTAAGGGTAATCAACGCACTACCTCCCCCATCGGGCAGCCGCCCTTGGTGATGTGCGCCTCGTATTCGTCATGGAACAGCTTGAGCCCGGAGGCGAGGGCGCCGATCGCGGCGTCGCCCAGCGGGCAGAAGGTCTGACCGTCGATGTTGCTGCACAGGTCCGCAAGCGTCTCGAGGTCACCCGGACGGCCTTCGCCGGACTCGAGGCGCTGAAGCACCTGGTTGAGCCACATGGTGCCCTCCCGGCAGGGGGTGCACTTGCCGCACGACTCGTGCCGGTAGAACTCCATCAGGCGCAGGGTGGAGCCGACGATGCACGCCCGGTCGTCGAGCACGATGACTCCGCCGGAACCGAGCATGGTGCCAGCGGCCTGCAGGGACTCGTAGTCGAGCGGCGTGTCGAACTTGTCGGGCGTCAGGAAGGGCACGGAGGAGCCACCCGGAATGACGGCCTTGAACTCGTGCCCCTCGGGCGGACCGCCGGCGATGTCGTACAGCAGTTCGCGCAGCGTAACCTTGCCGAGCTCCACCTCGTAGTTCCCTGGCCGGCGAACGTTGCCGGAGACGGAGAAGAGCTTCGTGCCGGCGCTGCGCTCGGTGCCGAGCTTCGCATACTCGGCGCCGCCCATCTGGATGATCGGCACCACGGCCGAGAGCGTCTCGACGTTGTTCACGACGGTCGGCATGCTGTAGAGACCGGCGGTTGCCGGGAACGGCGGCTTGAGGCGCGGATTGCCCCGCTTGCCCTCGAGGCTCTCAAGCAGGGCTGTCTCCTCGCCGCAGATGTAGGCTCCGGCGCCCAGATAGAGCGTAATCTCGACGCGGCGCCCCGATCCCAGCACGTTGTCGCCGACGTAGCCCTTGGCCCGCGCCTCTGCGATGGCGCGCTCGAGCACGGCGTAGCCCGTCTTGAACTCCCCGCGCAGATAGATGAATGCGTCCTCCGCGCCGATCGCGTAGGCGCTTGTGACAACGCCCTCGATCAAAAGGTGCGGGATGCGATAGATGATCTCCTGGTCCTTGCATGTGCCAGGCTCGGATTCGTCACCGTTGCAGACGAGATAGCGCGTGCGGCCATCCTTCGGCAGGAAGCTCCACTTGCGCCCTGTCGGGAAGCCTGCACCACCGCGACCGCGCAGGTTCGAGGCCATGACCTCCTGCAGGACGGCATCGGGGGTCATGTCGAGGACGGCCTTGCGCAGCGACTGGTAGCCGCCGTGCTGCTCGTAGACCTCGATTCCGTCGATGCCCGGGACGTCGATATTCTTGAAGAGAAGCCGCTTCTCAGGCACCGCTCCGGACCTCCTTCGCGGCCTTGTCCAGGAAGGAACGCAGCTGTTCCCTGGTCATGTTGGGATAGAAATCAAGATTGATCTGCACCGCCGGCGCATTCTTGCAGAGTGCGATGCACTCCACTTCCTCGACGGTGAAGAGACCATCCGACGTCGTCCCGTTGCGCCCCACGCCCAGCTCGTCGTAGAGGAACCGCGACAGTTCGTCGGCGCCATTCAGCTGGCAGCTGAGACCGCGGCAGACCTGGATCAGGTACTTCCCGGTCGGCTGGCGGTGGAAAAGTGTGTAGAACGTCAGCACCGACTCGACGTAGGCAGGCGTCACGCCCATGAGGTCAGCTACGACCTGCACCTCTGCCTCGGGAATGTAGCCGAACTGGTCCTCCACGAGGTGCAGCAGCGGAATCAGGGCCGAGGACTGCTTGGGGAAGCGATGCAGCAGTTCCTTCGCCTTGGCGAGGTTCTCTGCGTTCACCGGTCCACCTCCCCGAGCACGATGTCGATGGAGCCGATCGCCGCCACCACGTCCGCCAGGATCTTGTCCTGAACCATCACAGGCAGCGCCTGGAGGTTGTAGAACGAGGGCCCGCGCGCCCGGACGCGGTATGGCTTGCCGGACCCATCGGACACAATGAAGTAGCCGATCTCGCCCTTCGGGCCCTCGACCGCCGAGTAGACCTCGCCGGCCGGAACCCTGATGCCCTCGGTGAAGAGCTTGAAGTGGTAGATCAGGGCCTCCATGTTGCGCCCGATCTCCATCTTGTTGGGCGGGTAGATCTTCCATCCCGGAACGTGCCAGTCGCCTTCCGGAAGGTTGTCGATCGCCTGCCGGATGATCTTGAGGCTCTCCTGCATCTCGCGCATCCGCACATGGTAGCGCGCGTAGACGTCCCCGTCCGTTTCGGTCACCACTGCGAAATCGAAGTCCTCGTAGGACGAGTACGGGTTCGTCTTGCGCAGGTCGCGGTCGACGCCGCACGCGCGCAGCAGCGGTCCTGTCCAGCCGTAGTCCAGGGCCTGTTCGGCCGAGATCGGCGCCGTGCCCTTGAGGCGCTCCACCCAGATCGGGTTGCGGTCAAGCAGTGCGTAATACTCCTTGAGCCAGTGCGGGAAGCCGTCGAGGAACGCGCGCAGCTTCTCCTCGAATCCCGGCGGCAGGTCGTTGAGAAGGCCGCCGACGCGGAAGTAGCTCGGGTTCATACGCGTGCCCGCGGACATCTCGATCAGGTCGAGGATCTGCTCGCGTTGCTGCATGGTGTAGAAGAAGGGCGACATCGCACCCATGTCCATGGCACTCGTGCCAAGCCAGACGAGGTGGCTCGCAAGGCGCGAGAGCTCCGCGAACATGACGCGGATGTACTGGCAGCGCTTCGGCACCTCGACGCCGAGCAGCTTCTCGACGCCGAGCACGTAGCCGAAGTTGTTCGTGATCGGGGATAGGTAGTCCATGCGGTCTGTAAGTGTGATCGCCTGGTTGAAGGTCAAGTCTTCGCAGTTCTTCTCGATGCCGGTGTGCAAATAGCCGATGATCGGCTCGCACGCACGCACCTGTTCGCCGTCCAGGGCCAGACGAACGCGAAGCACGCCGTGCGTGCTCGGGTGCTGCGGGCCAAGGTTGATCACCATGGGCTTGAGACCGGTCTCGGGGTCGACCTGGCCGAAGGTCGTCTCGATTTCCGCCATGCCGATTCCCCCCTTACTCGTGCACCAGCGGCGGCAAGGGATCGAACCCCGTCAAGGGGTAGTCCTTGCGCAGCGGGTGGCCGTTCCAGTCATCGGGCATGAGGATGCGCTTGAGGTTGGGGTGGCCGCGGAAGCGCACGCCGAACATGTCGTAGCACTCGCGTTCGGCCCAGTTGGCCGAAGCGTAGACGTGCGCGATGCTCGGCACGGTCGGCTCATCCCCGCCCACCTGAACCTTTAGCCGCAGCCATGTCTTCCGCTCCAGATGGTAGACGTGGTAGACGACATCGAAGCGCGGTTCGCGCCCCAGGCGGTCCACCGCCGTGATGTCGATCAGCATGTTGAATCCCTGGGACTTCAGGAATGTGACAACGCTCACGATCTCAGCCGCGGGCAACTGGACCACGGTCTGTCCGAGCTCTTCCGACACGGTCACGCGCTCGCCGAACGTCTCCTGCAGAGCATCGAGGATCTCCTTCACGCGTGGGCCACCTCCTCGGGCGACGGCATCACCGGCGCCATTGGGCGTCCGCCCATGCGGATCTTCTTCTGCAGCTGCATGACCGCCTCAAGCAACCCCTCCGGCGTCGGAGGGCAACCGGGGACATAGATATCCACTGGCACGACGCGGTCGACACCCTGAACCACGGCGTAGTTGTTGAAGACGCCGCCGACTGAGGCACACGCCCCCATCGCGATGACCCACTTCGGCTCCGGCATCTGGTCGTAGAGCTCGCGCACGATAGGAGCCATCTTCTGGGAGACGCGACCCGCGACGATCATCACGTCCGCCTGCCGGGGCGACGCGCGCATGACCTCGGCGCCAAACCGGGACAGGTCAAAACGCGAAGCAGCTGTCGCCATCATCTCGATGGCGCAGCATGCGAGGCCGAACTGAGCCGGCCACAACGAGCCGGATTGTGCCCACTGCGCGAGCTTCTTGACGCTCGCAAAGAGGATGGGGCGATCCTCTACTCCTGCCACTGGAATCCCCCTCTCTTCCACACGTACGCGTAGCCGATGGCCAGCACGATGATGAAGAGGACCATCTCCATGAGTCCGAAGAGGCGGAGCTTGTGCATCAGCACGGCCCAGGGATAAAACGACACAGCCTCGACGTCGAAGATCATGAAGAGCATCGCGACGAGGTAAAACTTGACGGAGAACCTGGGACCAACGGATGTCTCGGGAATGATGCCGCACTCGTACGTCGCCAGCTTCTTGGCCGACGGCTTGCGCGGTCCGAGCATGCGAGACGCGCCGAGCACACCTGCGGTTATGACAAGTGCGACGGCAATGTACAAAGCGATCGGGAAGTATTGCGAGAGCATGCGCCCACCCCCACCGTTCGGAGTCCAACGGACAGTGTATCACACGGCCAGAAGTGTGGGAACGACAACTGCTTGGCCCAAAAACGGCCCATTGCCTCCAGCGTCTGGGGCGTACCACCCGATGGGCTCCTACCCAAGGCACCGATAAGTACACAATACATGAGTTATTTACTGATATTTCTAGACACTATTATTCTCGCTGCTTCATCTCGTCAAACGCGCGCAGGGCAATACGTGCGTCCTGACCCATCGCCATAAATCCAAACCGACGCTTTTGCTGCAGTCACGAGCCACCCTGCGCCATGTGGGTCAAGTCTCGAGTCTGTTTCATCTTATCACCGACTGGAGGGTCCAGCCGTCGCACTTTCCGGCCTCTGGCGGAACGTCGCAAACATCTTCCCGACAGGCTCTGCACGGTGCGACTCGCCGGGCTTGGCTTTTGGCTTGCCTTTTCATCCCACCGCACAGCATCTCCCTGCGCGTCTCCTTTTAATACGAAGAAGACAGGCTGCTGCGTGACATGATGGCGGCGACAATCTCTCCTTGGTGCAGGATGTCCAGCGGCGTTGCATCTTCCTGCATGCTGCACCGCGGTTGCGAGCGAGGTACCATGCGTTTAGGGCAGGAAGTATCGGTGCCGCGCATACCCGCATCGCATAGGGGGCAGACATGGACCTACAAGACCTGCGGCTCTTCAGCGCAGTCATGCGCGGTGGCAGCCTGAGTCGGGCCGCACGCGAGGCGCACTGCTCCCAGCCCACCGTATCGCGAAGGATTCAAGGTCTCGAGTCGGAACTGGGCACACCGCTCCTTGTGCGAGGATCGCGCACGGTGAGCCCGACGCCGGCCGGACTCGAGTTCCTGCACTTTGCCGAGACGGCCCTGGCCGCAGAAGCCGACCTGCGCGCCAGGATCCAGAGGCCCTGGCTGCTGCACGGCGACCTCCACGTCGCTGCCAGCACCACCCCCGGAGAGGGCTTCGTCCCGGGACTTCTGGCGGAGTTCACCGACGGCCAGCCGGAACTGCGCACCCAACTGCACATCATGGATTCGCGCGCCGTCGAGGAATGCGTGCTCCTGGGGCACTGCGACGCAGGGTTCACGGGACACCTCCCGGCACCGGGGCTCCTGCGTTCTGAAGCGGTCGGGACGGACGAGCTTGTGCTCGTGGTCGGCGACCATCATCCCTACTGCGATCAGCCGGAGATGCCGCTCGACGTACTCTGCCGGCAGAATTTCGTGGAGCGCGGTGAAGGCTCAGGCACGCGGCGCACGGTCGAAGAGGCCCTCGCCGGCATCGCGCCAGACTTCGCGCATCGCCGCATCATGCTCACCGTCTCCTCCGCCCAGGCCCTGCTCGCGTCGGTACGCTCGGGAGTCGGATGCGGCTTCGTCTCTCTGGCAAGCCTGCGAGGGGCGGCTGCGGAAGGCCTGCACGCCGTCCGCATCTCCGGTCATCCCCTGCAGCGAAGCATTTACCTCATCCTTCCACCGCAGCCCGCGGCCAAGGCCCTCGCCTTCGCCGCACTTGTCCGTGTGCGCGCCTCGGTGCGAGAAGACCTTGGCGCGCGGGCGTCGGTCCGATAACCTTGTCCCAGGAGGGATCACCGGATGGCCTACGTGATCGCGGAACCTTGCATCGGGACCAAGGACAAGTCCTGCGTCGACGTCTGTCCCGTCGATTGCATTCACGGCAAGGACGACGACCCGCAGCTGTATATCGACCCGGACGAGTGCATCAACTGCGGTGCCTGCGAGGCGGTGTGCCCGGTTCAGGCCATCTTCGAGGAAGGCATGCTGCCCTCCCAGTGGGAGTCCTTCATCGAGGTCAACCGCGACTACTTCAAAAAGTGAGCAAGCCGGGCACGGCAGAAGCCGTGCCCGGTCCCATTTGCTCACCAAAAGCTAGATATCGCGGCCAGCCAGGGCTACGCGCAGGAACCCCTCGGCGCCTATGTGGTCCAGCACGTCGGCGAACGCTCCCAGCCCGCCGCGCTCGAGACCCTTGGCAAAATACCTCAGCACCTTGGATTTCACCGTCATCGGGCCCGCGCCGAAGGCCTCCATCTCCGCGGCGCCAAGCCGCACCTGGCTGGCGCCCTCGGGCAGCCAGCCCAAGCCGTGTGTGCCCGTGAGATAGATGCGCTTGCCTGGCAGTTCGTCGTCGCCAGGCAGATCGGCCGCAGCGCGATAGCCCTTGCCGAGCAGCGACAGCACCAGCGGATATCCAGCGCTCGCCTCGCGCACCGCTGCGGGAAGCCCCAGGTGTTCCCCGCGCCAGCGGGCCTCCTCGAGACTCACATCCCCGAACGACACGTCATAAGGCACGACCTGCTGGCTTTCCGCAATCGCGCCGTACGCCGCAGAAACGATCAGGACGCTGACCGCGTCCTGACCAAACGTCTTGCGCAAATTCGCCACGGCCTCGAGCGACTCGAGGAAGAGCGGAGAGGTGAACATGTCGCGGGCTGGCCTCATATAGGCCTTGAGTTCGTCGGTGCGCTGCTGCAGCCGTTCATGGTCCAGAAAGTCCTGCCACGTCAGAGGATCCTGAGGCGTCTCCGCCTTCTGCCTCGTGCAGGCCAGGAGTACGAGCATCTTCGGACTGCCAGATCCTCCGCCGCCAACGCCGTCGGCCTGCGGCAGCCTGCTGCCGCAACGGATCTCGCCCGGAGCATCACCGGCATTGTCCAGCTTCACCATTGGACTTGCCTCCTTCGCCCATTCGCGGGGGTGACATGCCTTGGCGTTCGCCATCGGCACTCCAGTACCTTTAGCGTGGAGGCAACTTTCACGGAGGTGCCCAGCTTGGACGGTGGCGAGGTCCTTCCGGACGTGCTGGCAAAGGACCTGAAGGTAGTATTCTGCGGCAGCGCCGCGGGACGGCGCTCAGCCGAGGTCGGTGCCTACTATGCGGGACCCGGCAACCGCTTCTGGGCGCTTCTCTATCGCCTGGACCTGACGCCCAGGCTCCTGCGTCCAGAGGAGTTCCGCCACGTCCTCGCATGGGGGATCGGCCTCACCGATCTGGCCAAGGAGGTGTCGGGCTCTGACGCTCTGCTACCGAAAGGTAGCGACCAACCTGAAGCGCTGCGCCGGCGCATCCTCGCGGCAAAGCCGCAGGTCCTCGCCTTCAACGGCAAGCGGCCGGGACGGGCGTTTCTTGGCCGCCAGGCGGACTACGGGCTGCAGGTAGAGACGATCGGCCAGACCCGCATCTTCGTGCTGCCTTCGACGAGCCGTGCCAATGCGCATTTCAACGACGCGGCATGGCTGGATCTCGGGCGATACCTGGGGAGCCTCCAGTAGGCAGGCCACGGCCAAGACGCGCTCGAGCCGCCGTGACTTCTCAGCCACGGCGGCTCCATGTCAGGGCATCTGCTGCCAGGTCCGACCGCCGTCAAGCGTGCGATAGAGACTGCCGAGCCCCATCAGCCAGCCGTCCTGTGCTGTCGGGAACTGCATCTCGAGCTGCGTACTGAAGTCCTGCAGCGTCATCCGCGTCGATGACGCGGTCCACGTGGCGCCGCCGTCCCTGGTCGCCAGCACGATCGTCGACGCATTCTGCGTGTAGGGGTTCTCCTGCA
The DNA here is from genome assembly GCA_021786135.1 of Bacillota bacterium. GTDB lineage: Bacteria > Bacillota > Sulfobacillia > JAJZYS01 > JAJYTV01 > JAJZQO01. The sequence continues at coordinate 21,310 of JAJYNV010000096.1, read as the reverse complement.
TCGCGACCCACCCCACCCGGGCGCTCAGGAAGAAGACGGCGGCTCCTTGCCCGATCCCCTGCCAGGTGTGGATGATGTCGTAGCTCCTGCCGCCGTCGATCGTCCTTGCCAAGGTCACGGTGCTCGGCTGTGACTGGCTCGAACCCGGCACGGTCAGCAGCCTGTACCCTGCCTGGGAGGTGAATGCGAACTGCTGGAACGTGCCCGGCGTGGCCGGCTGGCTGGACAGCGCGGTCCATGTCTTGCCGCCGTCTACCGTGGCGGAGAACGCCACGTCCGGGTAGATCGACGTCTGCATGACGCCCCGCCGCGCGTCTCGGAAGTTCAGGTATGGATTCGTGCCGAGCAGCACCCCGTTCGCGATCGGCAGCGACGCAGTCTGATCCCAGCTGCGGCCCCCGTCCGTCGTCTTGAGCAGCGTGAGGGACTGGCCGCTCTGCGCCGCCGTAGCCATGTACCCCACTCTTTGCCCGACAAACGACAGCGCCTGAACCGGATTGGCCGCACGGTAGATCTCATGCCAGGTCATGCCGCCGTCCCGTGTCGTCAGAACGGCCTCGGGATCCGATGTCACGCCGACACCGAAGCCATGCGTCGCGTCCGGGAAGTCGATGAGCGCGGTCGGTGTCAGGGAAGGCAGGATCTGCGTCCATCTCTTGCCGCCGTCCACGGTCTTGACCAGGAAGCCCTGTTGCGCCGTGCCGCCGCCTCCGACCGCGTAACCCACCTCGGGCGACACGAGCGAGACACCGTTCAGGCTCCAGTCGAGGTTCATCGACGTCTGCGTCCACGTCCGGCCGCCATCGCGCGTGATCATCAGCCCGCCAGGATACGGCGCTGCCCCTTCATCGATCGGCAGCCACCCCACCTTGGATGTGACGAAGGTCGGCGGTCCATAGACGGTGCGGCCCTGCGCGAAGTTGTTCGGCCCCGACCGGCTGCCCTGCTCAAGCACCCAGTGCTGCCCGCCGTCGGTCGTCTGGTAGAGGTAGCCGCCCCAGGTGGCGGAATCCTTGAGGAAGAACCAGCCGTCCCTTGCGCTCGCGAAGCTGACAGCATCCGAGTAGTTCCAGTAGTTCTGCTCCGGTGCCGTGAAGACGGTCTGCCAGGTCCGGCCGCCGTCCCTGGTCTCGATCAGCCGTGCGGTACAGCCGCTGCCCCCGGCCGTCCCGGGCTGCGGCGAGGTCTGACAGACCTGTCCGGCCACGAAGCCGGTGCTTTGGGTCAGGAAGTCCATGTGCACCGGGGCAAAGCCCTGGGGCAGAGTGAGCGGTGACCAGCTGCTCTGGCCGCTCTCGGTCGTCAGGATCTTGTCGCCTACGTAGGCGTAGCCCTGGCTGCCGAAGAACTGGAAGCCGACCCGCATCGTCACCGTGACGTTGGCGAGCGCCTGTGGTCCCGCCTCGCTCCAGGCGACGCGCCATGTCTTGCCGCCGTCTGGCGTAGCGAGGATGGCCACGGGCACCGTCTGTCCTGCCGCGCCGGTCTGGCCAAGCCCGGTCTCCTGCGCAAGCACGTAACCCGTACCCTGGCGGTCGCCCGTGAAGTGGAGCGCGAGTGCCGTGTAGCCCTTGGGCAGCATCCGCCTGCTCCAGGTCCTGCCGCCGTCGCCTGTCGCGAACAGTGCGTTGCGCGAAGCGTAGGCGCCGGTCGCCACGACGACCCAGCCTCGTTGGGCGGTGACAAAGTCGACTGCCTCGGCTGCCCCGATCACGATCGGTTGGCCGCTGCCGTTGCCGCGCAGCACCGTCTTCTGCTTTTGCTGGTGCGTCGCGGGCTGCGATTCGTGCGTGAGGTGCGCAACGTACGGCACTGTGACGAGAATGATGAGGAGAGCCGCCGCCCAGTAGTACCAGCGATTCGGGCGGTGATGTCGGCCAGCCCGCTCTCTGCGCCGCCCTCCTCTCGCGTCGCGGTCCTGCCCCAGCCTCTCGAGCAGGCGCGGATCGCTCGGGCCGACTTCGTGATCGATCGCATCGCCAAGCGCCTTGAGCCGCGCCTCGAAGCGCTCGTCGTCCCTAGTGTCCACTCGAGATCCCCTCCTCGGCCGCGAGCAGCGACCTGAGATGTGCGCGCCCCCGATGGAGAATGCTCTTTACCGCCCCCGTGCGTTTCTCAAGAACCCGCGCGATGTCGGCGAGCGGGAGATCAAGTCCGTAGTGCAGCAGGATCGCCTCGCGCTCCTGATCCGGCAGACGGCGCATAGCGTCCATAAGGTCAGGGTCTCCCCCGGCTGTCGAAGGCGCCGCATGCTCGGGCGTGTCAGGCCGCAGCTCCTCGAGCCGCCGCCTGCGCCTGCGCTGCCAGTCCCGGGCGGCATTCAGGGCGACCGTCACCAGCAGGGGAACCGAATACTCCGGCCTCTCGCCCTGGATGTAGCGCAAATAGCGGAGCCACGCCTCCTGCGCCGCGTCACGCGCGAGCTCGGAGTCGCCCAGGACTCCGTAGCACAGGCGCAGCACCCGACGCTCCTCGCTGCGATAGAAGCGCTCGAACTCCGCTTCGCGGTCCTCGTGCACGCCCTTCCCCCCGCTCCGGCCCCCGGACACATGATAGAACGACCCGCCACCCGCGGCGGTTGCGCCGCATGCGCCGCAACCTGCGCTATGCTATCGTCGAATCCAGCATAAGCCTCATGGAGGAACCATGAACGACAGACACCTGGTCGCCGCGCGGGGCTTTGAACCGCGCATAGAGCTCGTCCTCGAGGAAGTGGGCCGCCGGATCGTCGGCAAGGAGGATGCGGCGCTCGCCATCATCTGCGCCGTCCTCGCCGGCGGGCACATCCTGATCGAGGATGTGCCCGGCGTCGGCAAGACCCTGCTCGCGAAGAGCGTGGCGCAGGCCCTCGACCTGAGCTTTCACCGCGTGCAGGCCACATCGGACCTCTTGCCCGCCGATGTGGTCGGCGTTCACATCTACGATCCGGAGCAGCGCTCCTTCACCTTCCGGCCCGGTCCCATCTTTGCGGAACTTCTGCTCGTGGACGAGCTGAATCGCGCATCGCCGCGCGCGCAGTCCGCGCTGCTTGAAGCGATGGAAGAGGGCCAGGCCACCGTGGAAGGACACTCCTACCCGCTGCCCGAGCCGTTTACGGTCCTTGCGACACAGAACCCTGCGGAACACGAAGGAACGTTCCCGCTGCCGCTTTCGGAACTCGATCGCTTCCTGTTCCGCATCCGCCTGGACTATCCAAGTGCGGCCGAAGAGGACCGGCTCCTCGACCGCATGAGCGCAGAGATCAGGCCAGCGCCGCTCAGGAGCGTCCTCGCCAAGGGGGAGATCCTCGAGCTGCGGCGTGCGGCATTGGCGACGCACGTTGCTCCCTCCGTCCGCGGTTACGTCCAGGGCCTCGTCCGCGCCACGCGCGTGCATGCGGACGTCCTGCTGGGCGCCAGCCCGCGCGCCGGTGTCGCGCTCCTGCGCGCTGCGCGCGTCTGGGCCTACCTGCACGGACGCGCCCACGTCCTGCCCGATGACATCCGCGCCCTCGTGCCCTGGGTGCTGGGTCATCGTCTGCGCTGCCGTGCTTCGACTGCCGAGGCTTGCCTAGGGGAGATCGTCGCGTCCCTTCCCCTCCCTCGCAGCGCACAGCCGTGAAGCTCCGACGCCTGCGCTGGGCCGGCCTATGGCCGTGGCTGGCCCTGCTCTTGGCCGGCATCCTGGCAGGCGGCAGGCTTGGCGCAGGAATTGTAGCAGTCACAGGCATCGCAGGCTTGCTCGCCATCGGCGCCGCGCTGGCGCCGGGCCGAAACCCTCAGGTGCACCTGCGCCGGATGTTGCCGCATGAGCCTCCGATGGCAGGGGACGACGTCGAGGTGCGCATCGAGGGCCACCTCGGCCTTGGCTGGCCCGTCGTGCTCCTGCGACTCGAGGACGAACCGCCAGCACCCCTGCACGGAGGCTCCGGCCCCTGGCACCTGGGAGGGCGCCTCGCCGTCGCCTACACAATGCGGTCAGTGCCCCGCGGGCAATACCGGTTCCGTCTCTGCCGCGTCACCCTGCGCGACGGACTCGGTCTGATCGAGCGTAACCTGGAGTTGCCGCTCCCAGGCGATCTGATCGTCTATCCCGAGCGCGTCGCCCTCCCGGCGCCTAGGCTGAGGGACGAGTCCTCCGGCCACGAGGAGGTCGCGCGCGGCACGCGGGACTTCCTGCCAGGCGATCGCCCGAGCCGCCTGCACGCGGCGCGGACGGCCCAGCGCGGGTATCCGCAGGTGCGGGAATCCACGCCTCCACCGGAACACGCCCGCACACTGCGGCTCTTCGCTCCGAACGCGTCGGTGGCCGACCTCGAGCTTGCCATCTCTGTCGCGGCCTCGCTCGCCGAGGCGCTCCTCACGGCAGGTCTCAGCGTCGGTCTCAGCCTGGGCGGGGCCAGCGTGCCGCCAGCAGCCGGCGAAGGCCAGCGCCGACGCATCCTGCAGGAACTCGCCCTGGCGTCTTCGGGACGGCTCGCGGCCGCGGACGCCCTGCCCGCTCTTCCCGACGGGCATGGCGAGCCTTGGCTGATCCTGGCTGGCACCGCCGCTCAGCAGCCGCCCGCCGCCGCGGCGGCCGTCTTGCTGCGCGTCGGGTGCGATCTGGGCGAGGATGCGATCACGGTCCTCGGCGATCTGGCCCTTTGGGCGCGGAGCTTTGCGTCATGACCCGCAGCCGGAGCCTTCGCCTCCTGCGTAGCGTATGGCTGGGCCTGCTCATCTGGCCCTACGCAGTCGCCAGTGGTATGCCGCGCCCGCTTCTCCTGGCCTCCCTGCCAGTGTTCCTCGCCATCGCCGCCGGACCTGGCCGCCTGCGCTACCTGCTGCGCTGGTTCCTGGCCCTGCTGCTGGGCCTGCTGGCTTCTCTCCCCACCCTCATGCCGGGATCGCTCTGGCACCTCCTCCTTTCAGGTGGACCTCATACCGTCGCGGTGGCGGTCACGAGCCTGCTTCTGTGGCTGACATCGCTCCTTGGCTGGCAGGTATTCGGAGAGGCGACGGCAAGAACGCGCCTTACCTGGCTCTGGCTGATGGGCACGCTCGTGCTTGCGCTCAACCGTCGCATCTGGGCGATCGGCGCCGATCTGCCGACACTCGCCTACCTGAGCCTTGGCGTGGTTCTGCTGGCGATCGGTGGCGACGATGAGAGCGTGCCCTGGCCTGCCGTGCCGCTCGCTGCCCTGCCTCTCGTGGGTCTAGTGCTGGTCGTCTTCTGGCCCCAGGCCCCGTCGCCGTCCATCCAGCCGCCAGGCAGCGTCGTGCGGGGACTCGCAGGGTTGCGGGTCGCCGTGAGTGGCGCATCGCTGCCGCCGCAGGTGAACGTGAACCAGCCGGTCTCGCTGTCACCCGCACCGCTTCTCATCGTTCGCGGAGCACCACACCCCGCCTATTGGCAGGAGGCCACCTTCGACACCTTCAACGGCGTCGCGTGGGTGGAGCCGCCGGGCCCGCGCATCGCGCTCGGCTCCCACACCCTGCCATCGCCGCTCTGGTCGCCGCAGAGCCAGGGCCTGCCGCAGGCGTTATGGCACGTCACCGTGCAGGAGGTACTACCCGGCAGCATCGCACCGCTCGTCTACACAGGCACGCCGGTGGGACTGACGGCCGAGGCGGCCACGACAGGCGGCGTGTTCCTGCCCGCCTCGCATGCGCTCCTCCTGCCCGGAACGCCCACCTATACCTGGCAGCTCATGGTGCCCTCCCAGCCGGCGTCCCTGCTGGCGAAGGCGACCTTCGTCCCGCTGGCCGCGGCGCCGAAGCAGGACCTCGCGGTGCCGACCGTCCTGCGACGTGAACTCGCGCCGCTGGCTGCGCGCCTGAGGCGGGGCGGCGGCGGGCCGTGGGCGCTTGCCCAGCGCATCAGCCAATATCTCGACCTGCATGAAGTCTACAATCCGGACTTCGTGCCCAGCCGGCACCGCGATCCAATCGGCCGCTTCGTCCTGCGCAGCCACGAGGGCTACTGTGATCAATTCTCCACCGCCTTCGTCATGCTGGCGCGGCTGGACGGCCTGCCTGCGCGGTGGGTGGTGGGTTTCGCGCCCGGCGTCTGGGACCCGTCCGCCAAGACCGAAACACTGCGCGCCGAGGATGCGCATTCCTGGGCTCAGATCGACGTCGCCCCTTACGGCTGGGTGCAGATCGATCCCACCCCCGGACCGGCCGCCGTCCCCGCCCACCCGGCCACGCGCACACCGAAGCCCTATGCGGCGAGCGTGCGGGGCTACTCCCCCTCTTGGCCCCTGGCTGCGCTCCTCGCGCTGATCGCGGTCGCCTCCACCTTGCGTGTCGTCCGGCTGCGCCGCAGTCCCGGCTGGCGCCTCGGCCGACTGGAGCGTCGGCTGGAACGTATGACCCGCGACAGGTGCCAAGGGCGCCCGACCTGGCGCGAAGAGGTCCGATCGCTGCCAGGGCAGGCTCAGGAAGCCGCCTGGCCAGCTCTCGAGGTGCTGGAGGCGGCGCACTATGGCAAGGTCCCGCCGGACGCCGAGGAGCTGCGTGCCGCGGAGCAGGCTCTAGGGCGGGCACAGCGACTGCTCCGCGAGAAGTCCGGTTAGCCTCCGGTCAGACCAGAGCTTCAGCGAGATGGAGAGTCGCCCGCAGCGACTCAAGAAAGGCCCTTGCCGGCTCCGTTGGGGGGGCCTGCGCGAGGATGAGGAAGGTCGGTGCCATGGGTAGGGTGAGGCCGGGGGTCGGCACCTCCATCAGGCGTCCCTCCAGCAGTTCGCGCCGCACGGAGCGCTCCGGCAGGAACGAGGCGCCGATGCCCTCCTCGACGAAGCGCTTCGTCAGCTCCACCTGGGTCACACGCAGCATGCGCGGATGGATTCCCGCATGCTCGAGGGCCTGCAGCAGGTCCGGCCAGTATGCGGGATGGCCATAACTCAGGAGCCGCTGCTCCTGCAGGAGGTGGCGCCAGTAGGCTGGCGCCTGGTCGTGGTCGAGCCCGTCGTGGCGCGCCACAAGCACCACGCGGTCGTGGAGGAGCTCGCGGCAGCGCACGGCGTAGCGGTCGGGGTCGGCGGCGATCTGACCGATGCCAAGGTCGGCCGAACCGCCGTCGACCAAGGCCGCGATCTGCACAGAAGGCAGCACCTCCACCGAAACCCTCGCTGCGGGATAGAGGTCGCAGTAGCGGTGCAGGGCCCGCGGCAGCAGCGTGCGGGCAGGTTCGGGCGAGATCGCGATGGTCAGGTGGTCGGCCGTCAGCCTCTGATGCTCGCGCACGGCCTGCCGACCACGGTCATAGGCCTTGAGAGCCTCTTCCGCCTGCGGCAGGAAGACCTGACCCGCCTGGTTCAGGCGCACCCGCCGGCCGGCGCGGTCGAAGAGCGGCTCACCGAGTTCGATCTCGAGCTCGCGAATCTGCGCCGATACGGTCGGCTGACTCAATCCGAGCCGCTCTGCCGTCTCGCGGAAGTTCTCCAGGTGCGCTGCCGCTTGGAATGTTCGCAGCACCCGCAAGTCCATGGCCCGTGCCTCCCTGGTCCAATTGATCGGGAAAGCCGATAAGCTTGCGGCTTGATCTTATCATGGTCCACTCCGCATCGGGCTGCCCCCACGGGCCGATCGACACGGGAAGGGCCAGGGGCCGCACATGAAGGCGACTCGTGGCCCTTCCCGTGAGCATCCGATCCTCAGTGTGCCGTAGCCGCCGCCGGCAAGGAGCGGCGCCCGCCAAACCGCGCCGGCAGCAGCCGGTAGCCGAGATACGGCGTCAGGCGCAGCGGAACCTCAAGCCAGGCATAGCGCCGCTCGACGCCTCCCCAGCGTCGGGCGAGATCCTGCATGCTGGCGTCTTCCGGCATCAGGAAGTCGGTGATGTCGCAACGTTCCGCGCCCTGTGCCTCGAGCCACGCGATCGCTGCCCACTGGGCGGCATAGGCAGCCTGGCGATGCTGTCCGCCCTGCTCGAGGCCGAAGTGCTGGCAGAGGGCGTGGCGCCCGAGGCGGAGGGCAACCGCTCCGGCGCAGACGCTTCCCTGCGACGCTGCGAGGAAGACGCCTGCCTGGCTGCGGCCGAGAAAGGCCGTGACGGTGTCGCCCAGTTCCGAAGGCGTGGCCGCAATGGCGGACAGTCTCGGATCGCGACGCCTGGAGAGCGACAATAGCGCTCGAAGGTCGTCCGCCCCCGCCTCGCGCACCTCTACGCCGTGCGCCGGTGCCCTACGAACCTGCACGCGGCAGCGCCTCTGCAGGCGGCCGAAGTCGAGGTCAGGGTCGCCGCTCAGGGGAACTTCCACGGTGGATCTGGGCAGGTGTGGCAGCAAGGGCTGAGCGCCGCGTCTGAGATATCCCGGGGGCCCGGGCAGGCGATCGTCGCGCCTGGGCGCGCACGAAAACGCGAAGGCCTCGGGAAATGTCCTGCGCAGCTCCCGGGCAAGATCCCGCCACACGAGGCTTTGCCCGGGGTCGAGCACCGGTCCGCGCGGTGCGTAGAGGAGCAGGCCGAGACGACCCATGTCGATGGCGATGAGACTCAGGCTGCCAACAGGCTTTCCCCGCTCCACGAGGTAGAAGCGATGGGGGGCGCGTCCCCTCCCGGTCTGCAGTTCGGCAAAGCCCCATCCCTGCAGCGGATCGCCATGGACATGCCCGCCCACGAAGCGATCGAAAGCTTCGCTCTCCGAAGGTGCAACCTGTTGCAAGAGCATCGTGCGCGCCTCCCCCGCATGCTCAGTCTGGCCGGCGCCGCCAGGACCGATGCGGAAAGCCGGACATTCCCGATTAGATTGCACCGCGATATATTTGGTCTTGAATGCAAGACAAGGGAGCGTGGGCCGCCGTGGCGCAAGAACCGCTCGTCGACGAACTCATCGCCGTGCTCCGCGTGCTGCGACAGATCACCAATCCCGTGCGGCGCGGGGAGATCACGGCACAGCAGTACTGGCTCCTGCGCCATCTGCACAGCGACGGGCCGCTTCGGGTGTCGATGCTCGCGGCGCAGCTCGGCATCGGCCAGAGCGCCACGACCACAGCCTGCCAGCGACTGGCGCGCCAGGGACTCGTGACGCGCGCGCGCTCCCCCGAGGACGAGCGGGTCGTGCTGGTGACCCTCACCGATGCGGGACGCCGGCGGGTCGAGGCGTGGCTTGCGACGCGTCGGGCCGTTCTTGCGGAGGTGATCGGCCCGCTCAACGCCTCGGAGCGCCAGGACCTCGCCGGACTTCTAGTCAAGCTGCGCCGCTCGGCCGAAACCGTGTTTGAACGTTGAGTGAGGCGTAGCCTACGGGAGGATTCGCGCATGTCGACATCCGCAGCCGCGGCGCCGCTCGGGCCGCACTACAAGTGGGTCGCGCTTTCCAACACGACCCTCGGCATCTTCATGTCCATGCTCAACGCCTCGAGCCTGATCATCGCGCTGCCCGCCGTGTTCCGCGCCATCCACCTGAATCCGCTCGACGCCGCGAATTTCGACTATCTCCTGTGGATTCTCATGGGTTACATGCTCGTCACGGCCGTATTCGTGGTGAGCTTCGGACGCATCGGCGACATGTTCGGGCGCGTGCGCATGTACAACCTCGGCTTCGCCATCTTCACGGCCGCGTCCATCCTCCTTTCGGTGACCTGGAGCCAGGGAACGGCCGGCGCCTTGGAGCTCATCATCTTCCGCATGGTGCAGGCGATGGGCGGGGCACTCCTGATGGCCAACTCGGCGGCCATCCTGACGGACGCCTTCCCACCCGACCAGCGCGGCATGGCGATGGGCATCAATCAGATGGCCGGTCTGGCGGGGCAGTTCGCAGGGCTGATCCTGGGCGGCCTCCTGGTGACGATCGACTGGCACTGGGTGTTCCTGATCAATGTGCCAATCGGACTCTTTGGCACCATCTGGGCCTACGTCCAGCTCAGGGAGACCGGCGAGCGCCACCCTGCCCGCATCGACTGGTGGGGCAACCTCGCCTTCGCGCTGGGGCTCACTCTGCTGCTCGTCGGCGTCACCTACGGCATCCGTCCCTACGGCACGTCCAGCATGGCCTGGCTCAGCCCGTTCGTCCTGGCGACGATCGGCTCGGGACTCCTGCTGCTCGTCGGCTTCGTCGTCATCGAGCACCACGTCGCCCAACCCATGTTCGAGATGCATCTTTTCGGCATCCGCGCCTTCAGCGCGGGCAACATTGCCGGTCTCACCTCTTCGATCGGGCGCGGCGGTCTGCAGTTCCTGCTGATCATCTGGCTGCAGGGTATCTGGCTGCCCATGCACGGCTACGACTTTGCCGAGACGCCGCTCTGGGCGGGCATCTACATGCTGCCTCTGACCGTCGGCTTCCTCTTGGCCGGCCCGCTCTCCGGCTACCTGTCCGACCGCTATGGCGCACGGCCGTTCGCCACAGGAGGCATGCTGCTCGCGGCGGCCTCGTTCCTGCTGCTGATGGCGCTGCCGGCCAACTTCGCATACCTGCTCTTCGCGCTCATCCTGTTCGTGAACGGCATCAGCTTCGGTCTTTTCGGCGCACCCAACACCACAGGCATCATGAACAGTGTGCCCGCGCGCTATCGCGGCGCCGCTTCCGGCATGCGCGCCACGTTCCAGAACACGGGCATGCCGCTCTCCATAGGCATCTTCTTCTCATTCATGATCCTGGGCCTCAGCACCCATGTACCGTCGGCCATGCTGCGCGGTCTGACGCAGCAGGGCGTGCCTGAGGGCCTGGCCGTACGCCTCGCGCACCTGCCGCCCGTCAGCTATCTCTTCGCCGCATTCCTGGGCGAGAATCCGCTGAAGACACTGCTCGGCAAAGGCATTCTGCACGCGCTGCCGGCCGCGTCGGCCGCGCGCCTAGTCGGTCGATCGTTCTTCCCTTCCCTGATCGCCGGGCCGTTTCACAGCGGCCTCGTCGTCACGCTCAGTTTCGCGGTCGTCATGTGCCTCATCGCGGCAGGAGCCTCGTGGCTGCGCGGAGGTCGCTTCGTCTACGAAGAGCAGGCGCAGGAGGATCGTCGAAAGGCCTGACGCCCTTGCATCACTTGCCGCATCGCGCCTGCGGTGCCAGCAATCGCTTGTCTAGCGCAACATGTCTCGGCAGACCGTAACTTCGACCGCAACTAGGGAGGAGTGACGGCATGTCAGGGCGATGGACGAGAGTGGCGGCCATGGGGCTGCTTCTGGTCACACTGGCCGGATGCTCGACGACGGCCGCGCCGAAGAAGAAGGGGACGGCCGCGGAGCCTCTGCGCAACGCGACGTCGCATGTCACACGCGGCACGGATCGCATGATTCGCGGGGCTACGGGGCGCGGTTCAGGTGGCGTGGGCAACTGGTTCAGCGGGCTTTGGGGACCGAATGGGACGGTGCCGCGCGGCACGACGAGGACCGGTGTGACCCGCGGCACCTATCCGACACCCGTGACGGGCAAGAGCGGCACCTTCGGCGCTGTGGGCACCAGGACCGGTGTGCGCGGCACAGGCAACGCCGGCATCGCGGGAAACCGCGCCGGCCTACGTGGCCTGACCGGCGCGAGCAGCACAAGAACCCGCGGCAAGGGCACCATGCTCGGTGCGGCCGGCACCATTACCGGCACGACACCGCTGCGCGTGATCGGATTCTTCACAGAGGACGCATCGCAAAAGGGACTCGTTGCGATCGGCCGGGACCCCAAGGCGATCTCCGACCTCTCTCCCTGGTGGTACACCCTCAACTCCGACGGCAGCGTCAAGGACACCTCGACGCCGGCCACCCGCTCCTGGGCCTCATCGCACGGCGTGCCCGTCGTTCCTCTCGTGACGAACGGCGGCGAGTACAACGTGCTGACCGACAACACCGCGATGCACACGGCGATCCAGAACCTGACGACCCTTGTCCAGAAGAACAACTACGACGGACTCAACGTCGACTTCCAGGGCCTCCCCTTCCAGGCGCGCACAGGGCTCAACGCGTTTGTCGACGAGCTCTCGCACAACCTGCACGCGATGAACAAGACCATAGCGGTCGACATCATCCCGACGCAGGCCCAGACCGGTTCCCACGGCGCCTATGACGAGGTGACGCTGAGCCACTACGCCGACCAGCTCGTCCTCATGACGTACGACCGCCACGACGACACGAGCCCGCCGGGTCCGGTCTCGCCCCACAACTGGGTCGTCGGCGCCGTGAAGCACGCACTCGCCGAGGGCATTTCACCGAGCAAGATCATCCTCGGCGTCAACGACTACGGCTACGACTGGAACCTCTCCACGGGAAAGGGGACGACGATAGGTCAGGCGCAGGCGACGGCGATGCCCAACGCCACGAAGACCTACGACTCGACGACCAAGGAGAGCAAGGTGACCTACACTAGCAATGGCGTGCAGCACGTCATCTACTACGGCGGACGCCAGGCGCTCGCTGACAAGGTCACCATCGCCAAGCAGAACAAGCTGGCCGGCATCGCGATCTGGAAGGTCGGGTACGAGAACCTGGCCTACTGGCAGGAACTCCTGAGCGTCAACGGCAACGCCGCGAGCGGCACCGCGACCTCGACCGGAACTACGGGCGGCTCCGCGGCGAGCCACAAGCGCACAACCCACAAGATGGTCAAGCCGATCACGCACCGGCCCATCGGTACGAGGTCCGGCGCGAACAAGCGGATGAAGCACCCAGCCACCAAGGCGCCGCACGGCGGTACCGCACGCAGTGAGTCCGGCAAGGCCCGCGGCAAGAAGTAGCGGGTAGAGAAGAGCAGCACCGGACCTGACCTCGCGGTCGGGCCCGGTGCTGCTGTATATCCCCCACCGCGGGTACTCTTTGTATCCGCACATCGAGATCCAGCCACTTCTCGGCTGGCCGAAGAGTGCCTCCGCCTTGGCCGCGGTGGCATAGGCGTAGCTGTTCGGTAGGCGGGAGACGAAGTGATGGCCCGCCTGCGCCATGTGCTCAAGGTTGGCATGCCCAAGAAAATTGCCGCCCCTCGCGCACGGGGGAGGTGAAGGTGGGGTAGTATCATGTTCGAATCCACTATGACCGCGATCAGCTCGAGCCGAACCAAGGCCGACCGTCCCTATGCAACCGCGACCTCCACGCAGGCGATCGCATCAAGATCTTGGTCATCGATCGATGGGTGCCCGCACGAGTCGAGTGGTCCCGAGACCGAGGCTGGTTTGGGCTCGCGGGTCAGCGTCGAGAACCGGACCAATCCCTGTCCGTTCTCCTGCGCCCAGGTATCGCGGCCCGTCAAGAGCCACATTATAGCATTGACTGTTCCGCGGAACGATGGGTACAATAGTGTCACCGAGAGTGTCTCAGCGAATAGTCACCATGAGTGCGCGTGGCCCTTCGAGGCCTAGCTGAGAAAGCTCGGGCACGGAAGCAGTGAGTTGCTTCCGTGCCTTTTTTCTACCGAAATCTCCAGAAGTCTTCTTCCTGCTTCTTGATGAGTCTGTAAAACCGATCGTCTCCTCTTGTGATCAGACGATACACTGCACCGGAGTACATGTCGGCAATCTGCACCAGAGCGTTTTCACGCCAGTCCTTCAGCTTGATGTCCTTGATCTTTCGCACGCCCGCAGCGTTCACATTGACGGCTTTCCTCAGGTAACTCGCAAGCCGCGAGTGCAATGAGAGCGAGGTCGAGCAGCCAGTCGAGTGGCTCGAGGTAGTAGCCCAGAGCGCCGTATCGCCGCACATAGCGCACGGAGACATAGACGAGGATGGCGGTCGGCACAAGGCCGCCGGGCATGACGTTGGCCAGGGCGTTCGCGACGTCCCCGGGTAGCCCAACGCTATGAGCCAGCCGTTAGTCGAAAATCGCTAGCCCCCAGAATGGCGGCCAGCGGGTGATGACCGCAAGCCAGAAGAGAACGATGAGCACTCCGGCGAGAAGCAGGACCAGAGCGAGCCGGCCAAAGGCCCGGGCACCGGTCGGGATCTGAGGTTCGGGTCGGTTCACGCGCAGGGTGGCGACATGTATGAGGCCGAGCGCGACGGCGGCGAAGCCGTAGTTCCAGATCTCCGTCACCCAGATCGGAAATGCGCTCTGGTTGGGCGTAAGGATCTGCGTCACATAGACGAGGCCGAGATACCCGGCGACGCCGACGGCCGCCAACATGACATGGACGGGACGCCTTGCAGCTGCGGGCCTTGCTGTGGACAACACGCGGTCGGTCCTCCTTGCATAACACGCGATGTCTCCACTGCTAGAACACTCCATGCCTGGGTTTGGTTTCAATCCTCCGCCGTGGTATCCCGGCCGCATCGCGCTCCAGTCGTCCTGTGCTGGCCCAAAGGCCGGACGCCCACCGGCTGCGGCCCAAAGGCAGGTCCCGATAGGCGTCCTTCATGAAAGCGCAACATGATCTTCACTTGCGTCGCCAACTTGCTGCCTTTAGCGTCGGGAGTGGAATCCACAACGTGCGCATCGCGACAGGAGGAACCCATGAAGCCCCTGATCTACTTCATCTGCACCGGCAACTCGGCCCGCAGCCAGATGGCCGAAGGCTACGCCAGGGCGGCGCTCGGCGACCGCTTCGAGATCCTGAGCGGCGGGCTCGAACCATCGATCCTCAATCCGCTCGCCGTCCGCGCCATGGCGGAGGTGGGCATCGACATATCGCACCACTTCAGCAAGCCGATCGACGCGGACCGCCTCAGGTCCGCCCACATCGCCGTCACGCTCTGCGGCGACGCGGAAGAGCGTTGTCCCCTGACGCCGCCCGAAGTGCTGCGCCTGCATTGGGGCCTTGAAGACCCCGCGAAGGCCGTAGGCGAGGAAGAGGATCAACTCATGGTGTTCCGGCGCGTGCGGGACCTGATCGCTGCCGAAGTCGCAGACTTGAAGGAGGACCTCCGGGCCGACTAGGACCCGGTCCCTCCGGTCGCCAAGGACACGAGCCCTGCGCGCGCGGCCAGCACCACGGCCTGCGCCCGGTTCTGCGCGCCGAGCTTGGCATAGATCCGCCCGACGTGCACCTTGACCGTCTTCTCGGCGATGCTAAGGCGGCCTGAGATATCCCTGTTGTCCCAGCCTTCGGCGATCAGGGCCAGGACCTCCATCTCACGGCCGGTCAGGCGCTCCCCGGTGGGCAACCGAACGCCGTCGCGACGCGACGCCGCGTCACGTACGCCTGCGTCCAGCACCGAACGCCCCTTGGCAATCTGCCGCACCGCGCTCAGGAGATCTTCGGGCGCGACCGTCTTCGCCAGGTAGCCGTCGGCTCCGGCGCTCAGCGCCGCTATCACGCGCTCCGGCTCGGCGAACGAGGTCAGTACGAGTATGCGGGATCCCGGCAGCGCGGTGCGCATCGCCGCCACGGCGCCGGCGCCCTGCACACCTGGCAGGACGAGGTCCAGCAGGACGACGTCAGGTTCCAGCCTGCGCGCGTCTGCGAGCGCGTTCTCGAGATCGCCCGCTTCGCCCACCAGCCTAAGATCTTCCGCGAGGCCGAGGAATGCCGCGAGCCCCTGACGCACCATGGGATGGTCGTCGACGATCATGACGGTGACCGGGGCATTCACCGGCTCCCCCCTCCTTCTTCGGGCAGGCTGAGTGTCACGGTCACGCCACGGCCGGGAGCACTGCGGATGCTCAGGCGCGCGCCTATCGCATCGGCGCGCGCCTGCATGGAGCCGAGGCCCGCGCCGCGCGGGAGACCGGCGGCGAATCCGCGTCCGTCGTCCTGCACCTCGAGCACCACGGCGCCGCGGCGCCGGCCAAACCTCAGGCGGATGCGCGCCGCCCCGGCATGTCGGACGGCGTTGTGCAGGGCCTCCTGCGCAACCCGCAGGACCGCCTGGGCGGCCAGGGGGCCGATCTCCGGCCCTTCTCCGATGCGGGCGGACAGCCGCGGTCCGTCGCCTACGGAGAAGGCGTGGACCAGTTCCCGCAGGGCAGCGCCAACATCCTGCGGTGCCGCGAGGAGCAACGTGTGGGCCAACGTGCGCAATTCGCCCTGGGCAAGGCGCATCTGCTCTTCGGCGGTCGCAAGCTGACGACTGGAGGACACGGGATCCCGCGCGGCGGCGATCCGCGCCGCGCGCACCCCGAGGATGGCCGCGAACAGCCGCTGGCTCACGGCGTCGTGCAGGTCCGCGGCGATGCGCTGGCGTTCCTCGACCACGGCGGCGCGACGCAAATCCTCCTGCCGGCGCGCGGCGGCGAGCACGCTGCGCATCAGCGCCGCGAAGGCCTCGAGAACCGCGAGGTCGGTCGGATCGAACTGCGGCTCGCATGTCTCCGCCTGGAGAACTTCGGACGCCGAGACGGCGTGGCGCACCGCCGCGCGGCCATGCGCAGGCGCGCTCCCTTCCTGGTCGCTGGATACCGCGTCCCCGGCGCGCGCACCGGGCCCGGCGGACGAGGCCAGCACCTGTCCGCCCGGTGCGGAGGTGAAGGCGACATAGGGGATGCCGAGCCGCTTCGCGCCGAGCCTGGCGGCGAGCTGCAGGATGGCGGGAGGATCGCTCGCGGCCGCCAGCTCCGTCGCCACATCGGCGAGCGCCTCGAGCTGCCCGGCCCTGCGCTCCGCCGCCGCCTGCGACTCCGCGCGGCCGAGCGCGACCGCGAACTGACTCCCGACCACCGAGAGCAGCGCCAGCGACTCCTCGTCGAAGTGCGTCCGTCCGGGCGCGGCCACGTTGAGGATGCCAAGGGCGTGTTCGCCGCGCCGCAGCGGCACGCTGGCGTGCAGCACGAGGCCCTCCTTGTCCCCGTTCGCGTCGCGCAGGCGAGAGCATGTCACCATGTTCACGGCCTCACCCAGCTGGCCGGCGTGGAAGCGGCGCTGGCATTCGCAGCCCTGCTCTTCGAGCGCCTGCTGGTTGTCCGCCGCAAGGGCCGGCGGCAGCCCGGTGGCGGCGATCTTGACGAAGTCGCCGCGATCGGGCCGGTAGCGGAAGGCCCAGGCCGTGCGCAAGCCGAGGAGCTGCTCGAGCTCCGGCAGAAGAGCGACGATGGCCGCCTCCGCATCGAGCGTCTCGTTGAGCGCCTCCGCCACGCGCCTGAGGGCATCGCTCCGCCCGAGGGGCGTCGTAGCCATGCGGACCACCTCCCCACTCGAGAGTACCGCATCAGGCGCGGCGGACGCCTGGCAGAATGAGGTGCATGTCGCCGAACTCGTGCCAGAGATATCCACGCTCGATCGCCGCCTCGTAGGCGTCCCGCAGATGCCCGGGCGGCGCGAAGGCCTCGAGCATGGCGAGATGCGAGCTGCGGGGCGTGTGGAGCCCCGTGAGCATGCCGTCGATCAGGTGCACGTCGGCGCCCGGCCGCGCCACGGCCCCGGCGAGACCGCGCCTGGGCACCAGCCGACCCTCGGGCGACGCGCTCATGAGGGCGCGCACCACTGTCGTTCCGACCGCCACGACGCGTCCGCCGCCGGCCCGCGTCTCGAGGATGGCGCGCACCGTCGCCTGCGGCAGCCAGAATGGCTCGGGCGGCAGGAAGTGATCCGCCAGACGGCCTGTCACCTCCTCGCTCGAGAGGCCGCAGTGCAGGACGAGTCCGGCGACGCGGACCCCTCGCCGCCTGAGACTCGCCAGGATGCTCAGGGTGAACGGGCGTGCCGCGGACGGCATTTCCGCCGATCCCGGCGGCCCCGCGAAGACCGTCTGGTAGAACTCGAGCGGCCAGGCCCGCGTCACATAGCCGTAACGGATCGGCGCACCGATCTCCGCCAGCCAGGGCCCGAGGCTCCTGGCGCCCTCCACGGCCACCACGATCTGCCGCGAGTCCGGGCTGGCTCGACGCAGCACTTCGAGCGCGAGGCGCTCGCCGTGTCCGCGTTCGAGGAAGATCTGCGCACCGGGCGCGGGCACATGCTCCGCCGGGCTCAGGCCGTCGGCGCTGCGCGCCTCGACCCGATAGCAACCGGGGCCCTGGCGCCGTGCGACATGGATGCGCAGCGCGACTCCACGCCCGTCCCTGGCCGGCAGACTCGCGGGCAAGGTCGCCGACCTGTTGACGACCAGGAGGTCGCCCGGCCGCAGGATCTCGGCGAGGTCCCGGAAGCTCTGGTGCCGCAAGATGCCCGAATCCCGTTCCTGCAGCAGGAGGCGGACGTCGTCGCGCCCCGCGCCGCGAATCTCCGCGGGCTCCCGGGCCGGGAGCAGACGGTCGGGCGCGATGCCGAGATCGAGGTCCGGCTCGCCCGACATGGCACGGACCGCCGCGCTCATCGCGCGCCTCCCACTGCCGCGATCTCCGCCGCGCGGTAGCGGCCCGAGGGCAGCGCAGGCGAGCGCAGCAGCAGCTCCATCACGGCCGGGGCGACCTCCTCCGGCCGCAGGAGATCCCCTGGATCGGCGTCGGGAACCGCCGCGCGGTGGAGATCCGTGTCCATGTCGCCCGGATCGACGGCGTAGACGCGGACATCCGTGTGTCCATGCGCGGCGAGCTCGGCCGCCAGGATCCGCACCAGATGATCCCCGGCGGCCTTGGTGGCGCCGTACGGGCCCCAGTGCGGGTACGCCTCGACCGCGGCGTCGGACGAGACGTACACGATGCGACCGCCGCCCAGCTCCCCTTCCATGGCCGGCAACACCTCGCGCCATAGCCGCACCGCGCCCAGCGTGTTGGTGCGCCAGACGGCGTCCCAGCCCGGGTCGCCCACGTCCGCGAGCGGGCCGAGCGGCAATGGTCCGAGCGACGAGGCGCAGGTGACGAGGTGTGTGACAGGGCCGAGGCTGCGCGCCGTCGCCGCGGCGACCTGAGCCGCAAAGTCCGGATCGCCCACATCGCCCGGGTACGCCAGCACCCTCGCGCCCATAGCCTCGAGCTCGGCGCGGACTCTCATCAGCCGGCCACGCTCGCGCGCGGCGATCGCGAGCGCTCTGCCCGTGGCGGCCCAGGCCTGCGCCAGGGCCAGACCGAGTCCTTTGGAAGCGCCGGTAAGGAGCAAAACGGGCGGCTCTTGGGGCCACTCGGCAGATGTCGCCATGGGAAACCTCCTCAGGGAGTCTTCGGCCCAAGCGTATCGGGAGCGCCGCGCGCCTGCGTCCAGCCCACGTCGTACGCCTCGGGTCGTACACTTTCGCAGGCCAAAGGGTCCTACGGCACCCCACGCCTTAAGACCGACAACTTGCGACATTCGGACCATGTGTCCCTTGCTTCACAAGGCAGGAAGCGAACGCCGCCGCGCGAATCACTTCGCAGCATTCTACGAGAAAGTTCTCATTCTACGGGAATGCCAAAGGAGGTACGCGCGTTGGCGCGTCGCAGCGGTTCGAGCCTCGAACGGGGCCTTCGCCTGCTGGCCGTCTTCGCGACGGTAGACGAGCCGGAACTGACCGTCGCCGACCTGGCGCAGCAGGCCGGCCTGCCGCCGTCCACCGCCTACCGGTACATCCAGGGGCTCCGCGAGGCAGGCTATCTCGAGAGTTCAGGGGGTGGCGCGATACGCCTGGGCGAGCGGGTGGAGGCGCTCGCGCGGCGGTTGCAGCTGCGGGACCCCCTGCCCGATCTCGCCCGGCCGGTGATGCGCGAACTCAGCCGGCTGACGTCCGAGACCGTGCTGCTCGTGGAGGCCGCCGGCATCTTCGGCGTCTGCGTCGAACGCGTCGAGAGTCAGGAAGCGGTGCGGCTCTCCTTCGCCAAGGGCCGGATGGAGCCGCTCTACGCCGGCGCCACGGTACGTGCGCTGCTCGCCTTCCTGCCCGAGGACGTGCTTACCGCCGTGATCAAGGGCGGTCTCAGCCCTTACACGGAGGCCACCATCACGGACGCGGACGATCTGCGCGAGAACCTGGAACAGGTGCGCAGGCTCGGCTATGCGCACTCGGTCGGCGAGATGGACGACGAAGTGCGGGCGCTCGCCGTGCCGCTCCGGCCGAGCGGCCG
The DNA here is from genome assembly GCA_021786135.1 of Bacillota bacterium. Classification (GTDB taxonomy): domain Bacteria; phylum Bacillota; class Sulfobacillia; order JAJZYS01; family JAJYTV01; genus JAJZQO01. Next base: position 1,581 of record JAJYNV010000096.1, on the reverse strand, counting down.
CGGCTACGCACGCGCGGCGCTGTCGGTCACCGGGCCCGCCTTCCGTTTCACCGCGGAGAAGGTGCCCAGGGTGCTGCCTCTCCTGCAGGCGAGCGCGGTGCGCATCGAGAGCATCCTCGGCCGGCTCGGAGAGCACGCGGAAAACGGGAATATCTAGTTCAGGGAGGCCTTTTCTTGTCCCAGCCAAGAGAGATCCAGGCACCGACGGGCAATCAGTTGACATGCAAGGGCTGGCCGCAGGAAGCGGCGATGCGGATGCTGATGAACAACCTGGACCGCCGGGTGGGCGAGAAGCCGGACGAGCTGATCGTCTACGGCGGTCGAGGGCGTGCGGCGCGCTCGTGGGAGGCGTTCGAGGCGATCGTGGCGACGCTCAGGGGGCTCGAGAACGACGAGACTCTCCTGGTGCAGTCGGGCAAGCCGGTGGCGGTGTTCCGCACGCAGCCCGAGGCGCCCAGGGTCCTGATCGCGAACGCGAACCTCGTGGGCAAGTGGGCGACACTCGAGGAGTTCAACCGGCTCGAGGCGATGGGTCTGACGATGTTCGGCCAGATGACGGCGGGCTCGTGGATCTACATCGGCTCGCAGGGCGTGATCCAGGGCACGTTCGAGACGATGGCGGCGCTCTCGCAGCAGAAGTTCGGCCAGGAGACCTTGCGCGGCCGGCTCTACGTCTCGGCCGGTCTCGGCGGCATGGGCGGCGCGCAGCCCCTGGCGGGCAAGATGATGGACGCGGTGGCGCTTCTCGCGGAGGTCGATCCCGCGCGCATCCAGAAGCGGCTCGACTCCGGCTACCTCGACGAAGTGGCGCCGTCGATCGAGGCCGGCGTCAAGGCGGCGCTCGAGGCGAAGGCGCGGGGCGAGGCCCGCTCGATCGCGGTGCAGTGCCACGCGTCGGATCTGCTCTCGTATCTCGTGCGGGAGAACATCACGCCCGACGTGCTTTCGGACCAGACGGCGGCCCACGACCCCCTGGTCGGCTACATCCCGGACGGCTACGACGTCGCGGCGGCGGCCTCTCTCAGGGCCAAGGACCCCGAGCAGTACCTGCGCCTCGCCCGCGCCTCGATCGCCCACCACGTCGAGCTCTGGCTCACGCTCCTGCGCCGCGGCGCCGAGAGCTTCGAGTACGGCAACAACATCCGCCGCGAGGCCTACGACGCCGGCGTCAAGGACGCCTTCGACATCCCCGGCTACGTGCCGGCCTACATCCGCGACCTCTTCGCCCAGGGTAAGGGTCCCTTCCGCTGGGCCGCCCTCTCCGGCGATCCTGAGGACATCTACAAGACCGATCGGCTCGTGCTCGACATGTTCCCCGAGAACGCCCCCATGCGCCGCTGGATCACCCTCGCCGGCAAGCACATCCACTTCCAGGGCCTACCCGCACGCATCGCCTACCTCGGCTTCGGCGAACGCGAGGAGTTCGGCGTCCGCGTCAACGACATGGTCAGGAAGGGCGAGCTCAAGGCCCCCATCGTCTTCGGCCGCGACCACCACGACACCGGCTCCGTCGCCTCCCCCTACCGCGAGACCGAGGCCATGCGCGACGGCTCCGACGCCATCGCCGACTGGCCCATCCTC
>JAJYNV010000392.1:5993-6317 GCA_021786135.1 Bacillota bacterium | reverse complement strand
CTACCCGAACAAGATGCTGTCGGCGTCATAAGTGTTCCCCCCGCACGTGGGGATGAACCGCCCTGGGCGGTGCCGCTCTGTGCGGGCTGTAACGTGTTCCCCACGCACGTGGGGATGAACCGCGTGGCCGCCAAGAATCCGGGTGCGCTGGCAGGTGTTCCCCACGCACGTGGGGATGAACCCGGCATCCGTGCCGGCACGACGGAGAGCGTACCGAGGGGGGCGGACACAACCGGTGGGGTCAACCTGAGTGACGTGGATACCCTCCTTACGGAGACCTTATCCTCACGGCCGAGCCCCGGCACGTCACCAAGAGCCCGCATC
>JAJYNV010000392.1:0-5983 GCA_021786135.1 Bacillota bacterium | reverse complement strand
CTCGCCGGGTCCAAGGCGACATCAGGCGTGGCCAACCGCAGGACATTGCCGGCATTCGGCGCGAAAATCGGTTGTCCGTCACCGCGGTGTCATGGATTGCATTCCGGACAGTATTGGGCTGGCGCCCGCTCCAACCCATCGGCTCTTGGCCGCTCCTCCGTGTAGTCGCAAGCGGCGCAACCGAATATTTCCGCGACCACCATTTCCGTGGGCTCACCGCAGGCTTCGCACAGCAACCCCGGGCGAGTGCCGGTCCGACCAAAGCCTGGCGCGCCGCAGGACGGGCATTGGCGCGCCAGGCGCTGCGCGAGCCGTCCAGCCAGCACGGCAAGGCTCTGCATCCGCGTCGGGTTGAAGTGGGCGCGCATATCCGTCTCGAGGCGGGCCCGGCCGTCCAGTGACGCCGCGGCCGCCGCCGCGATTGCCCGACTAAGGCCGTCACGATCGACAACGCCCTTCGAGAGAGCCGCCGCCACCTCACCTTCGTTGGGACGCACGATCAGCCCGTGTTCTGGAAATCCTATCCGCTGCAGGAACTCGTTCGGCACTTCGCCGGATAGAACCACCAGATGATCGAAATTCGTCTTCTCCACGATGAAGCTCTCAGTGACGACAGTCCCCCTCTCGTCATCAACAAAAACCAGCAGTTCCATGCCCGCGGGCAAGAACGGAATCGCCGGGTGCGGCCCGAAAGACCCTTCACTCGCAAGTCCCAGCAGCGCGCCGCTCGCGCTCATTCCTAAGCGGGCCTTGCGAACTGCAACCTCGAGCATCGTCCCTTCGCGGGCAATTTCGCCTGAAAAGGTTCCGAGTTGATCGGTATCTAGGCCAGCCGTTGATTCGACGATCAGACCAAGCGTTGAGATCAGCGCCGGCGCGATCGCTTCCTCTTTCCGATGCATCGTGGCGAGAACCGCCTTTCGGCCAGCGTAAGGATGACGGTCTTCAGACATGTTCCTCTGCTCCCGCAGCTCGTCCACAGCGGATAAGGTGGATTGGCCCCAGTTCAATCGGCGTTATGTTGAATTCCCTCGGCGCCGCCGCCCTGCTCCGCCCCATGCTAGCCTGTCCCGGAGCTCGCGCGAGGCCGGGCACTCGCAAGGCGACCGTCTCGAGGCCGCCGGTGACCGCGAGAGGGACGCGCCGGCCTCGCCGAAGCACCAGGGTCAGAGGGCCCGGCCAGAAGCGCTAGGCCAGGATGTGCGCGGATTTCGAGACCCCCTCCGCCCAATTCTGAAGCTGCTCGGCGCTGCCAATGTGGACGATGAGCGGATGAGAGGTCGGCCGCCCCTTGACCTCGAAGATGCGCCCCTCGGCGATCGCATTCTCGGCGTCAGCACCGAGGCCGTAGACGGTCTCGGTGGGGAAGGCGACGAGACCACCCGCGCGCAGCACGCAGACGACTCGCTCCATGTCGGAGCCCTGATCCATGCGTCGAGGGTCAGTCCTCGCCCTGCGCCATGGTGAAGCCGCGCACATGGTCAAACTCCTGGAGCTTCTCGATGTGCATCCAGCGATGGTGCGCGGCGACGCGCTGGAGCAAATCGAAGATGGCCGAATCCTCGAGGTCGCCTGTGGCGTTTCGCCCGATGAAGCGGCACCGCCAGTGGTCGACGCAGTCGGTGATGGCACCGGTGGCCGGATAGACCTTGGTTCCCCGGTTGGAGATCATCTTCAGCTTCAGGGGAGTCTCCGCAGCGAGGCGTTCGAGACTCTTTCCGAGCTCCTCGGCCGCAAGCGACGACTCCACGAAGATGTCGACGCCCGCTACGTGCCTCTCTCGTGCCTTGACGAAGTCAGGCGCCGGATCAACTTCTGGAAGCTTGATCGGTCTGTACTCCCGGACCTGGTAGCGCCCGGACTTGCGGCCGAGGTTCGCGATGATGGCTTCCGTGAAAGCGGTGGTGGACGCCCCCTTGTCGTATCCGACGACGTCGCCCGTCCGGGCCGTGCCCTCCTCGAGGGTGACGAGGATGGCGTGCTCGATCCTGGCCGCCGCCTCGAACTCACCGAGGTGGCGGAGCATCATCACCGCAGAAAGAACCACCGCGGTCGGATTGATGACGTCCTTGTCCGCGTACTTCGGAGCCGAGCCGTGCACCGCCTCGAAGATGGCCACCTCGTTGCCGAGGTTCGCCGACGGGGCGAAGCCCAGGCCCCCTACTAGCGCCGAGGTGAGGTCGCTGATGATGTCGCCGTTCATGTTCGTGGTCACGATGACGTCGAACTGCTCGGGTTTCTTGACGAGCTGGTGGGCGCAATTGTCGATGATGATGTGCTGCGCCTCGATACCGGGATAATCCCGGCTCACCCTCTCGAAGGTACGCTTGAGGGTGCCCTCGGTGAGCTTCATGATGTTGGATTTCGTCGCGCAGTGGACGCGCTTGCGCCCCTCGGCGACGGCGAGCTCGAAAGCGAGGCGGACGACCTTCTCGCTACCCTTCGACGAGATGAGTTTGAGGCATTGGGCAACGCCCGGGGTCTGCATGTGCTCGATGCCGGCGTAGAGATCCTCGACGTTCTCGCGGACCACCACCAGGTCGATGCCGCGGCCGCTGTAGGGCGTCGGCACGCCCGGCAGCTCGCGCACGGGCCGGATGTTGCCGTAGGTCTCAAAGAGCTTCCGGAGAGTGACGTTGGCGCTCTTCTCCCCGAAGCCGACCGGCGTCTCGAGGGGGCCCTTCAGCACGACCCGCGTCCTGCGGATCGATTCGATCGTGTCCTGGGGAACGCCGGAGGCGATGCCCTGCCGAAAGACGCTCGCGCCCGCGTGCCGCTCCTCCCAGGCGACGGCGGCGCCCGACGCCTCGATGATTCGCTGGGCGGCGCGCACACATTCCGGGCCCACTCCATCCCCGGGGATGAGGGTCACGAGCTTCTTCTCTGGATTCATGGACGGCTTGCTCATCGGTCTTCTCCTTGTTTGGTTCGGTCTTCGGTTGTCGGGAGGGGGGGCGAGATCTCGTCGTAAGCTCCTCGCGGGCAGTCGTGGAACTCGCCGTTCTCCGGCTGGTCCCAGGCGCCGCGCCAGGCGGCGCCGAGCGCGATCAGGCTCTCGACTGCGACACGATCGTGATCGGGCGGCCCGACGACGCAATACGTGTCATCGGGTCTCAGCCACTGCATGGCGCCAACCACGGCGCGCTTGGGGTCGGGCTCGACAAGAACGCCTTTACCGCCACCCGCGCGCGCCAGCGCGCGCAGGTCATTTTCGCCGAGCGCTCCCCAGCGAAGCCGGTCCTCGTCACTCGCGACGAGCACGAGCGTGTCAGCCATCGCGCCGGCCAGGTTGATGGATCGCATCGCATCCTCGGGTGAAAGGGCGCGGGGCAGCCAGAGAACGAGCGTGAACCGGCCGTGAGGCGATAGGCCGGCGCAAGCGTTCAGGGTCGCGTCGACCCCGTTGGGCCCGCAACAGCCCATCCATACGCCGATGAGCTCATCAAGAGCCAGCCGGCGGAGCGGCCCCACGTCCGCTCCCGCATGCTCCAGGTCTTTCTTTCGATCGGTCATTGTATTGTGCCTCGCTCACTTCGCTCCATGCGACGGGAGTCATGGCCTGCACTCGGAGGGGGGAAACTCTCGATGGCGGCCGGGCTGCTGACGGAGGCGGGCAGCAATACACGCGCCGCACCGTGGTAGATCGGAATGCCTAGGAGGAGATTGAACGGGAATGTGATGCCCAGGGCGAGCGTGAGAGAGATGGCAGGACTCGCCTCGGGCAGGGCGGCTCGCATGACCGCGGGCACGACAATGTAAGACGCGCTCGCGCCGAGCACCGCCAACAGCGTCGCGCCCCCTACCGACAGCCCAAGCAAGAGCGCCATACCCAGACCAGCGGCCGCGCCGATGAGGGGCATGTAGAGGCCAAACGCCGCGACACGAAAGCTCAGGGCCCGGAGGTCCGACAGCCTCCGCGCAACCAGGAGCCCCATGTCGAGCAGAAAGACGCAGAGGATCCCCTTGAACGGTTTCACGAACACCGGGCCGAGTTCCTCATACCCCTTGGGGCCCGTGAGCCATCCGATGGCGAAGCTGCCGAGCAAGAGGACGACGCTGCCATGGAGCAACACCTCGCGGACGACGGTCTGGGCGAGCGTGCTACCGGAATCATTCGTCTGCGTCCCGCGCATCCGTCGTCTTGCGAGCACGAGACCGGTCAGGATCGCCGGTGCTTCCATCACCGCCAAGAGCGCCACGATATAGGGCTCGAAGCGCTCGGCCTGGTGATTCAGGACCGCGATGGCCGCCGCGAAGGTGACGACGCTGACCGAGCCGTAATGAGCCGACACCGCGGCCGCGTTGGTGGCGTCGAGGCGAGTCGTCCAGCGGAGGAGCCCATATGCCACGAGAGGCAGCGCCGCGCTCAGCGCCACGGCCGCCAGACAGGCTCCGACGACCGATCCGCCGAAGCCATTGTGCGACAGCTCGACGCCGCCGCGAAACCCGATGGCCATCATCAAGTACAGCGACACGCTCTTGCTCAGCGTCTCCGGGATGGTGAGGCTCGACTTCACCATCCCCGCGAGGATCCCGAGCAAGAAGAAGAGAATGACCGGCGAGAGGAGGTTCTGCGCCGCAGTGCTGGTCAGGTCCATGTGGACCCACCTGGCGGCGTGCCGCGCTCCAGGGCCGCGGCGATGCTCTCGGCGAGGGCGCTGGCGCTGTCGGCGTCCTCGCCGAGAACCAGCACGTGCCCCATCTTGCGCCCGGGCGACACCCGCCTCTTGCCGTAGAGGTGCAGACGCGCCGTCGGGTGCCTGAGCACGGTGCTCCAGGCGGGGCCGCTGTCGCGCCAGATGTCCCCTAGAAGGTTGACCATCACGGCGGGCCGCAGGAGCGACGGGTCCCCAAGAGGCAGACCGCAGACTGCTCGGACGTGCTGCTCGAACTGAGATGTCACGCACGCGCCGAAGCTGTAGTGCCCACTGTTATGCACCCGGGGCGCGACCTCATTCACCAGAAGCCCATCGTTGCCTGTCACGAAAAGCTCGATGGCCATCATGCCGATGTGGCCCAAGGCAGAGGCGATCCGCGCGCCAAGTTCTTCCGCCTGAGAGGCTAGCTGGGCGGGAACACGCGCGGGCACACGGGTCAGGTGAAGAATGTGGCGCCGGTGCACGTTCTCCGCGATGGGGTGGAAGCGTAGATTACCCTCTAGATCGCGGGCGAGAAGGACGGAAATCTCCCGCTCGAAATCGACAAAGGATTCCATGACTGCTGGGGCTTCTCCCAGAGATCTCCAGGCGCCCACCAGTTCATCGGGATGACCGACGCGAACCTGTCCCTTTCCGTCGTATCCCGAACGTCTCGCTTTGAGCACGCACGGGAATCCCGCCACTTTCGCCGCGGCATGGAGATCTTCCACGTCCGATACAGGGGCATATCGAACTTGCGGTACTCCTTGCGCTTCCAGGAAACGGCGTTGCTCAAGCCGATCTTGAACGATGCGCAGGACATCCGCCGAGGGACGGACGGGTTTAATCGCCTCGATCAGCTCCAGAAGCGCCGCGGGAACGTGCTCCGTGTCGAGAGTAATGACGTCGCTCTTCTCGGCCAAGCTCCTGGCGGCTTGAGGGTCGTCGAAAGCTCCAGGGACACGAACGTCCGCAATTTGCATCGCTGGTCCCTCTGGATCAGGGTCCAAAATCGCGATCCGATAGCCCATACGACGGGCCTCGAGGGCGAGCATACGCGCAAGCTGTCCGCCACCGAGGATGCCTACAGTTTCGCCCGGCCAGATCCGCGTCACAGTGTCTCCTCGAGCACGCCGGTCGTCTGCCGCAGGCGGTGCGCCTTGAGGCGATCCCGCAGTGTCGGATCGCCGAGCGCCACAATGGCCGCGGCTAGGAACCCCGCGTTGGCCGCGCCCGCGTCGCCGATAGCGAGGGTGCCGACGGGGACGCCCTTGGGCATTTGAACGATAGAGAGGAGTGAATCGAGTCCCTGAAGCGCCTTGGACTGAACCGGGACACCGAGCACC
>JAJYNV010000269.1:2142-6323 GCA_021786135.1 Bacillota bacterium | reverse complement strand
CCCGCCACCCCCCCCCCAGCGGTGGCGGACCGCATCTCACGGCGGCCCAGGAGCAGGCGCTCAGGGCCTTGCGCGCCGGCCGTGGCGGCACGCACCTGCTCTTCGGCGTCACTGGAAGCGGCAAGACGGAAGTGTACTTCCGGCTGATCGAGGATGCGCTTTCATCCGGGCGGGGAGCTCTTTTGCTCGTGCCTGAGATCGCCCTCACAGCGCAACTCGTCGATCTTGTCCGGGCGCGCTTCGGCAATCGGGCGGCTGTTCTCCATTCCGCAGTGGGCGAGGCTGCGCGCAATTCCGCGCTGCGCCGCCTGCACGAAGGAATGGCCGATGTGGTGGTGGGGCCGCGTTCAGCCGTTTTTGCGCCAATCGATCCTGGCGTGATCATCGTGGACGAGCAGCATGAGGCGAGCTACCAGCAGGAGGAGGCACCACGCTATCACGCCCAGGATATCGCGCTCTGGCGCGCTGCGCGGCGGGGCGCGACGCTGGTGCTCGGCTCCGCGACGCCGGATCTCGGCACGTTCCAGGCGGCCAGCGAAGGGCGGATCGGTCTCGTCGAACTGCCGGAGCGCATAGCCGGGCGTCCCCTGCCGCAGGTGCAACTGGTCGATCTCCGCCGCAGGCCCGGACGCATCTTTACGCCGGAACTCACGCAGGCGGTGCAGGATAGCCTGCGCCAGGGCCAGCAGGCGATCCTCCTACTGAACCGGCGAGGATTCCATCCAAGCATGGTCTGCACCGCCTGCGGCCACGTGCCGACTTGCCCGCAGTGCAGCGTGGCTGTGGCGTACCACGAAGGCGGCGAGGCGGTCTGCCATCTCTGCGGCTGGCGCGGCGATGTGCCGTCGCACTGTCCGCAGTGCCACGGGCGGCTGCGACTGCTTGGCACCGGCACGCAGCGTGTAGCACAGGCTGCAGCGGAGACCTGGCCGGGAGCCCGCATCCTGAGACTCGACCGCGATGCCGTACAGCGCGTGGGAGGGGCTGACAGGGTCTATGCCGCCTTCCGGCGCGGCGAGGCGGACATTCTCGTCGGCACTCAGATGGTGGCCAAAGGCTTCGACTTCCCTCTGGTCACGTCGGTCGGGGTGGTGATCGCGGACATCGGACTCGGGCAGGCGGACTATCGCGCATCGGAGCGTACGTTCCAGCTTCTGATGCAGGTCACCGGCAGGGCGGGTCGCGCCGACCATCCTGGCCGTGCCATCATCCAGGCCTTCGACACCGATCATGCAGCGTTCCGTTATGCTGTCCGCCACGATTACCGAGGTTTTGCCGAGCAGGAATTGCGCGAGCGGAGGCGCGGCGGGTATCCGCCGTTTGGCGAACTGCTGCTGATCGGATACTCTGGCATCGAGGAAGAGACTGTTGCGGAGGTCGCTCGCCGCCGTACGGAAGAGGTCCGGCGCATGGCAGGCGCCGACGTGCGGGTGCTGGGGCCAGCGCCTGCGCCCATTCCGAAGGTGAAGGGGCGCTACCGCTGGCAGACGCTGCTCATCGCGGAGCGGCGCGAGCGGTTACGTGCCATCGCGGCGGAGATGTCTTTGCTGCAGGATGGTACCGGACTGCGTGAGGCGCTCTTTTTCGATCCGCGTCAATTTCGTTGATAGTCTCCTGGGGAGGGCCAGTATACCGATGCTCGAGATTGTGATACACCCGAACGATGTCCTCAGGCGCAAGGCGGAACCACTGCGCAAGCCGAACCTCTCCGCGCGCAGGCTGCTGGACGAGATGGCCGAAACGATGTATGCCGCGCACGGTGTGGGTCTGGCGGCCAACCAGGTAGGGTCGCTCAGGCGCCTCGTGGTCATCGACGTCGGCGACGGCCTTATAAAGCTCATCAATCCGGAGATCGTCCGGCGCGACGATGAGATGGTCGAAGGCGTCGAGGGCTGTCTTTCGATCCCTGGTCTGCAGGGCAAGGTGCCGCGGCACAAGACGGTGCAGATGAGGGCGACCCTGCCGAACGGCAGAACGGAGTGGTTCGACGCCGAGGGTCTCTTCGCGGTTGCCATCCAGCATGAGATCGACCATCTGGACGGCGTTCTCTTCATCGACCGCGCCACGGAGGTATGGGAAATCGTGGATGAACCGGAGACGGATGAAGCGGACGGGGAAGCCGTCTCGGCGGAAGACATGGACGCTCCGCAGGACGTCGGGGCCAAGTGAACATCCTCTTCCTGGGCACACCCGAGTTCGCCCTGCCTGCGCTCGATGCTGTCGCCGCCGCGCACGATCTGGTCGGAGTGGTGACCGCGCCAAAGGGGCCACGCGGCCGGGGGCAACGCCTGGAGCCTACGCCTGTCGGCCGGCGTGCCGCGGAGCTTGGCTACGATGTGTTCACGCCGGCGCGGCTGGATGAGGCAGCGGTCGACGGCCTCTTGGCCCTGCACCCTCAGGCGGCGGTCGTCGTCGCCTATGGGCGCATGCTGCCTGCGGCGCTCTTCCGTGCAATTCCCTGCCTCAATGTGCATCCATCCCTTCTGCCGCGCCATCGAGGCGCAGCACCGATCCCCTGGACGATCTGGTCGGGCGACCGCGAGGCGGGTGTCACGATAATGGGCATTGTTGAGGAACTCGACGCAGGCCCCATCCACTTGCAGGAGTCTTTCCCGCTTGCCGAGGACATGACAGCGGGCGAACTCGAGGCGGAGACGGCGGCGCGGGGCGCGCGCATGCTGTGCGACGCCCTGGGCAGGCTGGCGGCGGGCACGCTGCCCGCGACGCCGCAGGAAGGTCCTCCCACCTATGCGCGCCGCCTCGGCAAGGACGATGAACTGCTGGACCTTGGGCGGCCCGCGGTGGAGATCGCACGACAGGTCAATGCGTTGGCGCCTCGGCCGGGAGCGCGCGTCCAGGTGGTGGACAGGGACCTTGATCTGCGCCTGCTGCGGGCGCGCGCCGTGTCGGACCAGGTGCCGCAAGGAAGAATCAAGGTGTCTCCGGCGGGACTTCTGCTTGGTGTCTTTGAGGGAGCCGTACTGGTGACGGAAGTGCAGCCATCTGGTGGCCGACGGCAGTCGGCCGTTGATCTCGTGCGTGGGCGTCCTTTCCTTGACGGGGCAAGCGTGCGATGAGGAGACAAGACGCTTCGGCCCGCGCCGTAGCCGCGCGGGCCGCCATTCAGGTGGAGGCGGGGCAGCATCTGCCTCAGGCGCTCGACCGCGCCTTGCGGGAGGCGCGTCTGGATGGCCGCGACCGTGGCTTCTGCACGGAGATCGCCTACGGGACGGAGCGTTGGCGCAGCCTGCTCGACTACAGCCTGCGGGGCCATCTGCGACGGCCGCTGCGCGATCTGGAACCTACGGTGCGCGCTATCCTGCGGCAGGGGACCTACCAACTGCTGAAGCTCGGCCTTCCGGCGTACGCGGTGGTGGACGCCAGTACGGAGGCGACGGCAGAGGCGGGCGTCGGCCGCGCCCGCGGCCTCGTCAACGCTGTGTTGCGACGCGTGGCGGAAGCCGGTCAGCCGGAACTGCCCGCCGATGGCATCGAGGCGCTCTCCCTGCGGTACGCGCACCCGAGCTGGCTCGTGCGCCGCTGGGTGGACCGACTCGGACTGGAGGCGGCCGAAGCGCTGCTCAAGCAGAATCAGGAGGTTCCGGACCTCGTGCTGCGGCTCAACCGCCGGCGGACCGATCGCGAGCAGGCCATGGCTGCCTTTGCGGCCGCAAACATCGCGACGTCGGAGGTACCTGACCTGCCGTGGGCCCTCGCTCTTCACGCGGGCGGGGATGTGCGCAGTCTGCCTGGCTTCGGCGCCGGCGACTGGCAGGTTCAGGACGTCGGTGCACAGGCGGTCGGCGAAGCGATCGGGCAGGGACTCTTCTTCCTCGAGAGCGCCTGCGGTCGCGGCACCAAGACGCTCCAGCAGGCGGAGCGCCAGTCGGGTCGCGTGGTGGGTGTGGATCTCGATGCAGTACGCATCCGCGAGGCGGAGCAGGAAAGGCGACGGCTGGCTCTCGAGGCCGACTTCCTGGAGGCCGACGCGCGCCACCTGCCCGGGCAGGTGGCGGGTGCCGACCAGGTGCTTCTGGATGCACCGTGTTCCACCTTGGGTGTGCTGCAGAGGCGCCCGGATGTGAAGTGGCGCCGTAACGAAGCGGACTTCGCGCGACGAAGCGCCGTCCAGATCGAGCTGCTGCAGGCTGCGTGCGCCGCGTGCGCTCCGCACGGTACGG
>JAJYNV010000269.1:0-2132 GCA_021786135.1 Bacillota bacterium | reverse complement strand
CTGCAGCCAGGAACCGGAGGAAACTATCCTGCCGGTGAAGACTGTGCTTGCCCAAGGCGGATTCGCGCTGCTGGAAGAGCCTCCGCCCTGTGCACAGAGGCAGGTCGAGGCCGGATATCTGGTGCCGGGCATGTTCGTTGCGCAGATGCGCCGCCTTGCCTGAGCCCGTGACCGGAGGAGACATAGGCCAAGGTCGAGAATTCTCTAAGCTTGTGGAGGGGTAGGTCTGACGCTTTACGACTTGGCTCCGGAGGCTCTGCGCGACTGGTTCGCCGCGCGCGGTGAACCTAGGTTTCGCGCCCGCCAGGTGCTGACGTGGGCCTACCGCAGACTGGCCCGCACCTATGATGAGATGACCGACCTGCCGGCCGGTCTGCGTACGCGTCTTGAGGAGGAACTGCCGCTCGGAGGCGCACAGGTCGCCACCGTGCAGGAAGCTGCCGGTGGCGTGCGCAAGGCACTCCTCATCTATCCTGACAAAGGCTCGGCGGAAACGGTGCTGTTGCCATACGATTTCGGCGCCAGCACCTGCCTGTCATCGCAGGTGGGATGCCGGCAGGGTTGTCGCTTCTGCGCAACGGGCGTATCCGCCTTCACGCGTTCGCTGACCTTGGGCGAGATCGTGGAGCAGTTCCTCTGGGCGGCGCGCGCGGCGAGCCCCGAGCCGCTGCGGCGGCTGGTCATGATGGGCGCAGGCGAGCCGCTGGACAATTACGAGACCGTACTTGCGTTTTTGCGGCATATGCATGATCCTGAGGTGCTCGGTCTCTCCTATCGCCACATGACCATTTCCACGGTCGGTCTTGCGCCCCAGATCCACCGCCTGGCGGAGGAAGGGCTGCCGCTGAACCTCGCACTGTCGCTGCATGCGACGAGAGACGAGTTGCGGTCGGCACTCATTCCGGAAAACCGCCGCTATCCGATCGCCGAGATTCTCGCCGCGACAGACCGTTATTTCGAGGTCACGGGGAGGCGCATCACCTACGAGTTCCTTCTCGTGGGCGGTCTCAACGACGGTCTCGATGAGGCGGACCGTCTGGCTGCGCTCGTGCACGACCATCCTGGCCATGTCAACTTGATTCCGCTCAATCCCGTGCCCGAGTTCCCGTTCGAGGCGCCTGCTCCGGGGCGCGTTGCCGCCTTCCGCCAGCGTCTGAGCGATATGGGCGTCAACGCCACCGTGAGGCGCACGCTCGGCCAGGAAGTGCAGGCCGCATGCGGGCAGCTTCGGCGCCATTACGACAGAGAGGGTCAGCCGGTCGCACCGCGCAGGTCGTGGCCGATCAAGCTTCCGTCCGATGCGCAGAAAGGCTCCCAGGATCGCAGATAGGCCTTGGCTGGTGAAGAGGTGAACCTCAGGTGGAGTTTTCGGCCGCATCAGACTCTGGAAAGGTCCGCACGCACAACGAGGACAGCTTTGCCTTGGTGCCGTTCTCGACCGGAGTGCTTCTAGCCGTCGCGGACGGTGTCGGAGGCTCGCAGGCCGGAGAGGTGGCCAGCGCCATCGCGACGCGCACGTTCCGGGAGCGACTCTTGCGCCACCAGCAGCAGCCGCCGCAGACGGCGCCGCTGCGCGATGCGCTCGAGATGGCGAACGAGCGCATCCTGGCCGCGCGCCAGGAGTCGTCGCGACAGGCGGGCATGGGTACGACGATGACTTGCGCCTGGTTGAGCGAGGAACTCCTGGCCTACGCCCACGTGGGCGACTCCCGCCTCTATCTGATGCGCGAAGGCAAGCTAACCTGCATCACACACGATCATTCGGTGGCTCAAGAGCTTGTGCGCCAAGGTTCGATCCCGGCGGCGGAGGCCGAACGCCACCCGCAGCGGCACGTGCTGACACGCTGGCTGGGATTCGAGACATTTGACTGCGACGAGGGAACCCTGGCTCTTGAACCAGGCGACGTGGTCCTGCTCTGCACCGATGGGCTCGTTTCCGCCCTCTCTGAGAGCGAGATCGCCCGCGAGATGGGCGACGGCTTCGCAGGTGTGGCTCTGCGCCTTGTCGAGGCCGCCAACCGCGCTGGCGGCCCAGACAACATTACGGTGGTCGCTGCCCGTACCACCGCATCGGACGAGCGGGGTGAGCAGCCGTGAAGGGCGAAATGCTCGGCGGGCGCTATCTGGCAGAT